>NZ_JBEAFQ010000043.1:0-100707 GCF_040062275.1 Klebsiella sp. GW_Kp182
CGCGAGCAGAACCACCGTAGGTTTTAGCCAGAACGGTAGTGATTGCAGCGGTCAGAGTAGTTTTACCATGGTCAACGTGGCCGATAGTACCGACGTTGACGTGCGGTTTTGTACGTTCAAATTTTTCTTTAGACACGGCTATATTCCTTACTATAGTGCTCTCCCCTTCTGGAGAGAGCACGGGACTTTGGTTTTAACCCTGCGGCTTATTTACCACGGGCTTCGATTACGGCCTGAGCAACGTTGTTCGGCGCATCATCATACTTCAGGAACTCCATGGAGTAAGAAGCACGACCTTTGGTCAGAGAACGCAGCTGAGTTGCATATCCGAACATTTCAGACAGCGGAACTTCAGCGTGGATCACAACGCCAGTCACGTTGGATTCCTGACCGCGCAGCATACCGCGACGACGGCTAAGGTCACCGATAACGTCACCAGTGTTCTCTTCCGGAGTTTCTACTTCAACCTTCATGATCGGCTCAAGCAGAACTGGTTTCGCTTTCTTAAAGCCATCTTTAAAGGCAATAGAAGCGGCCAGTTTAAACGCCAGTTCAGAGGAGTCAACGTCGTGGTAAGAACCGAAGTGCAGACGCACGCCCAGATCAACTACCGGATAACCAGCCAGAGGACCTGCTTTCAGCTGCTCCTGGATGCCTTTATCAACGGCCGGGATGTATTCGCCAGGAATTACACCACCTTTGATGTCGTTGATGAACTCATAACCTTTCGGGTTAGAGCCCGGCTCCAGTGGGTACATGTCGATAACGACGTGACCGTACTGACCGCGACCACCAGACTGTTTAGCGTGTTTACCTTCGATATCGGTAACTTTCGCGCGAATCGCTTCGCGGTAAGCAACCTGAGGTTTACCGACGTTCGCTTCAACGTTGAATTCACGCTTCATACGGTCAACGATGATGTCGAGGTGCAGCTCACCCATACCGGCGATGATGGTCTGGTTAGATTCTTCATCAGTCCATACGCGGAAAGACGGGTCTTCTTTAGCCAGACGGCCCAGAGCCAGACCCATTTTTTCCTGGTCAGCTTTGGTTTTCGGTTCAACAGCGATAGAGATTACCGGCTCAGGGAATTCCATACGCTCCAGAATGATCGGCGCATTAGGATCGCACAGAGTGTCACCCGTAGTTACGTCTTTCAGACCGATAGCAGCAGCGATATCGCCCGCGCGAACTTCTTTGATCTCTTCACGTTTGTTAGCGTGCATCTGTACGATACGACCGAAACGCTCACGTGCAGCTTTCACGGAGTTCAGGATGGTATCACCAGAGTTAACCACACCAGAGTACACGCGGAAGAAGGTCAGGTTACCCACGAACGGGTCGGTAGCGATTTTGAATGCCAGAGCAGCAAACGGCTCATCATCGCTAGCGTGACGCTCAGCCGGAGTATCTTTACCATCGTCCAGGATACCGTTGATCGCAGGTACGTCAACCGGGGATGGCAGGTAGTCAACTACCGCATCCAGCATCGCCTGAACACCTTTGTTCTTGAACGCAGAACCACAGGTTACCAGGATGATTTCGTTGTTCAGAACGCGCTGACGGAGAGCAGTTTTAATCTCTTCTTCAGTCAGTTCTTCACCACCCAGGTATTTCTCCATCAGCTCTTCAGAAGCTTCAGCAGCGGACTCGATCAGGTTCTGGTGCCATTCTTCGGCCAGTTCCTGCATGTCTGCCGGGATATCTTCGTAAGTGAAGGTTACACCTGCGTCTTCTTCGTTCCAGTTGATGGCTTTCATTTTCACCAGGTCAACAACACCGGTGAACGCTTCTTCAGCGCCAATCGCCAGCTGCAGCGGAACAGGGTTCGCGCCCAGACGGGTTTTGATCTGACCAACAACCTTCAGGAAGTTCGCACCCATACGGTCCATTTTGTTAACGAACGCAATGCGCGGAACTTTGTATTTGTTTGCCTGACGCCATACGGTTTCAGACTGAGGCTGAACACCACCAACTGCGCAGTAAACCATTACTGCACCATCAAGCACACGCATGGAACGTTCTACTTCGATGGTGAAGTCAACGTGCCCCGGGGTGTCGATGATGTTTACGCGATGCGGTTCATACTGCTTAGCCATACCTGACCAGAATGCAGTAGTCGCTGCGGAGGTGATAGTAATACCACGCTCCTGCTCCTGTTCCATCCAGTCCATGGTGGCAGCGCCGTCATGAACTTCACCGATTTTGTGGTTTACACCGGTGTAGAACAGAATACGTTCGGTAGTAGTAGTTTTACCGGCGTCGATGTGCGCACTGATACCGATGTTACGGTAGCGTGCGATGGGTGTTGTACGAGCCATTTGATTCCTCGTTTATTTCTTTAGGCGTTCAGTTAAGTTATCCAAAACGGGCGACTTATCTGAAGCGCCCGCCTGGTGACTAATACTCCGAAGGGATTACCAACGGTAGTGTGCGAACGCCTTGTTGGCTTCTGCCATACGGTGAACGTCTTCACGTTTCTTAACTGCAGTACCTTTGTTGTCTGCAGCATCAGAAAGTTCGTTCGCCAGACGCAGAGCCATGGATTTATCACCACGTTTACGAGCAGCTTCAACGATCCAACGCATTGCCAGAGCATTACGACGAACCGGACGGACTTCAACTGGAACCTGATAAGTAGAACCACCAACGCGGCGAGACTTAACTTCTACAGTCGGGCGCACGTTGTCGAGAGCGACTTCGAAAGCTTCCAGTTCATTTTTACCAGAGCGCTGAGCCAGGGTCTCCAGCGCGCTGTATACGATTGCTTCTGCAGTAGATTTTTTACCATCTACCATCAGGATATTTACAAATTTAGCCAGCAGTTCTGATCCGAACTTAGGATCCGGCAGGATTTTACGCTGACCAATGACGCGACGACGTGGCATGGAAATACTCCGTTGTTAATTCAGGATTGTCCAAAACTCTAAGAGTTTAGTTTGACATTAATATAAAACGTTTGGCCTTACTTAACGGAGAACCATTAAGCCTTAGGACGCTTCACGCCATACTTGGAGCGAGCTTGCTTACGGTCTTTAACGCCGGAGCAGTCAAGCGCACCACGAACGGTGTGGTAACGAACACCCGGAAGGTCTTTAACACGACCGCCACGGATCAGGATCACGGAGTGCTCCTGCAGGTTGTGACCTTCACCACCGATGTAGGAGGTGACTTCGAAACCGTTAGTCAGACGCACACGGCAAACTTTACGCAGTGCGGAGTTCGGTTTCTTAGGAGTGGTGGTATATACACGAGTACATACGCCACGTTTCTGCGGGCAGGCTTCCAGCGCCGGCACGTTGCTCTTTGCAACTTTGCGCGCGCGTGGTTTGCGTACCAGCTGGTTAATTGTTGCCATTAAATAGCTCCTGGTTTTAGCTTTTGCTTCGTAAACACGTAATAAATCGCCTCATATAATATGAGGACGCAGAATTTTAGGGCGGTGCCGAAAAGGTGTCAAGAAATATACAACGATCCCGCCATTACCAGGACAACTGACCTGCATGTTTGACTGAAAGTCTGACGAAATCAGTATAGCTAACCCTGACGACACTGTCCGCAATTTGACCAGCCAGCCCGCGGGCTTCGATATCTTCTTGCAGAGCGTAGAGGGATATGGGGGCAGATTGCAGGATTTCAAGGAAACGGCCTTCCGCGAGAGCGGCGATAACGCCATCCGACAGCAGCAGAAGATCGTCGCCCTCTTTTAGCAAACGGAGCATAGCCGCCATATCGGCGTGCCAGGGGGATGTGCTTAGCGTGTGGAGCATTCGAGCCTCAGAACCGCAGTATCACGTTAAAATCGTCAAGCCGGGCGCGCAAAGCCTCTGGCTCCAGCCATTCGCCATCAACAACCCACGGCGTGGCAGAATTCAGACCGCGCTCCCGTGCTGAAGCAGCGCAAATCCAGCACTGTTCGATATCGTATAGCGATAAGAGCTTAAAGGTGGAGATATAGTCGCGCGCCAGCACCGCTGCGGGGCGCTGCCCGGGAAGAAGCTGAAAGACGCCATCACCCACGAAGAAAACGCCGATCTCCTCCGTCAGCGCTGAGGTTGCCAGCAGGGCGTCCAGCCCTTCCCTGCCCGACGCTGAACCATGAGGCGCAGACGAAAAAACAAAGGCTACGCGCTTCATCAGAACTGCACCATGCGATCGCAGGTTAACGCGGCTTCCGCCAGCGCGCCCAATCCGCTCAAGGTAAAGCCCGGCTGCAAATTATACCCAGGCAAATTCAGCTGCCGGGCCTCCTGTTCATCAGTGATTCCACGCCGTAACGCTGCGGCTACACAGATATGCAAGGAAACGGCGTGTTCGTCATGCAGCGTCTGCCAGGCCCGAACCAGATCAAATTCGTCGCTGGCGGGCGCCGTGAGCTGATTCGCGTTATGGACGCCTTCACGATAGAAAAAGATGCTGAGCAACTCGTGGCCTTCCTGCAAAACGGCGCGGGCAAACTGTAGTGCGCTGCTGGCCTGCTGGGTACCATAAGCGGGCCCCGTTACCGTAATGGCAAAGCGCATTACTTATCCAGCCCCTGGAAATCTCCACTTTTGAACTGACGAATGTAGAGATATACCGTGTGCTTAGAGATGTTCAGCCGATCGGCCACCTGGTTGATGGCATCTTTGATATCAAAGATCCCCTTCTCATAGAGGTTCAGGACGATCTGCCGATTTTTAGCGTTGTTAGAAACGTTACGGTCAGCGTTCACCTCTTCAATCGTGAACTCAAGCGTCTGGGCCACCAGATCGTCAACCGATGAAGCAAAGTTGACCTGGGAATTCACCTCCGTCGTTTCCGGCGGAATAAAGGTGCTCATGATTTGTGAGAAAGGGACATCAAGGTTCATGTTGATGCACAGCAGGCCAATAACCCGATGGTCACGGTTGCGGATAGCGATAGTGACCGATTTCATCAGCACACCGCTTTTGGCGCGAGTAAAATAGCATTTGGAAACGCTGCTATCGGCTCCAGTCATATCGTGCAGCATGCGCAGCGCAAGGTCGGTAATTGGCGAGCCGATTTGACGGCCGGTGTGTTCACCGTTGGCGATACGAATAGCGGAACATTTTAAGTCCTGCAATGAGTGCAATACGATTTCACAGTGGGAACCGATGAGCATCGCTAACCCGTCCACTACCGCTTCATAGGATTTAAGGATATCGAAGTCGGTCTGGTCAAAAGGACGTTGATCCAGCAAATCAAGCTCACTGGTCTCGTTGGTTAAAAGCGACCTGGACATGAAAAAAAGCACTCCTTTTCAGGAGCCTGTCGTTATCGTCAGGGCAGGCTCATCATCATTATTAATCTATCTAAAGTAATACAGCGCCTGAGGTTCTTTCCAGTTTTAATTATATCTGCCCGCAATAAAAAAACCGCCGCCCCTGGAGGCGGCGGCTTAAAACCGATTACTTCTTAGCGTCAGCGGCTGGCGCTTCAGCAGCGGCTTCAGGCTTGGCATCCGCTTTCGGCGCCGGTTTAATATCCAGCAGCTCTACATCAAATACCAGAGTAGAGTTTGCCGGGATACCCGGTACGCCAGTTTTGCCGTAAGCCAGATCCGGTGGAATGACCAGCTGGATTTTACCGCCTTTCTTGATGTTCTTCAGGCCTTCGGTCCAGCCCGGGATCACGCCATCCAGGCGGAAGGAAAGCGGCTCGCCGCGGGTATAAGAGTTATCAAACTCTTTACCGTCGATCAGCGTACCTTTGTAGTTGACGACAACGGTATCGCTGTCTTTCGGCGTTTCGCCGGTACCCGCTTTCTCGACTTTGTAGAGCAGGCCAGATTTAGACGTTTTCACGCCTTTCTCTTTCGCAAAGGCGTCACGGTAAGCTTTGCCTTTCGCTTCATTCTCAGAGGCGTCTTTTTCCATTTTCTGCTGAGCAGCTGTTTTTACACGGGTTTCAAACGCCTGCAGAGTCTGTTCGATCTCCTGATCGGACAGCTTGCTCTTATCAGCAAAAGCGTCCTGAACGCCGGCGATCAGCTGATCTTTATCTAATTTGATGCCCAGTTTTTCTTGTTCTTTCAGGGAGTTTTCCATGTAACGTCCCAGCGATGCACCCAGCGCATAAGCAGATTTCTGATCGTCATTTTTAAATGCCGATTTGCTGTCCGTTGCGGGTGCCGCTTTCGCTGTAGTCTCAGCAGCGAAGCTCAGCGGTGCATTCAGGGCGATGGCCATAGTGGTCGCCAGCAGCGTTACTTTAAACAGTGATTTCATCCATTTCTCCAGGGCCGGGGCATCTCACCCCAGGGTTATCGTAAAAAACAAAAAACGTACTATAGAACGTTGCAGAACAAATCAACATACAGACGTACCTGAATATCGCCTCATTTAAGACTATTTTTGTATGAATTAGTTTCCTGTCAGACGTAACGATGCTGCGCGGATGCTGAAACTTCAGTAGAATCCGCCCGCAGGATAAGACAGAAGAGGTTACTCATGCACGATAGCACTTTAGAGACTCGCCTTGCGGAGCTGGAGAGCAGACTGGCGTTTCAGGAAATCACTATTGAAGACCTCAACAAGACCGTCACCGCCCACGAGATAGAAATGGCGAGGATGCGCGAACATATGCGCCTGATGGTCGAAAAACTGAAAGCCACTCAGCCGTCGCATATGGCTTCACAGGCGGAAGAAACGCCCCCGCCGCACTATTAAGACGTAAAAAAAGCGGGTTTCCCCGCTTTTTTCTATTCCGCGACGCGAGCGCAGCGGAATTAGTGGCAGCCGCAGCCGCCGTTGCCGCCGCAGCCGCCTTTGCCATGTTCGTGGTCATGGTCATGGCCGTGGCCACCGCAGCAACCATCATGATCGTGGTCGTGGCCATGATCGTGCCCGTGAGCACCGTGTACATGACCATGCTCCAGCTCTTCCGCCGTTGCTTCGCGAATCGCGACAACTTCAACGTTGAACTTCAGATTCTGACCAGCGAGCATGTGGTTACCGTCAACAACAACGTGTTCGTCACCCACTTCGGTGATTTCTACCGGTACCGGACCCTGATCGGTTTCCGCCAGGAAGCGCATGCCAACCTGCAGTTCATCAACGCCCATAAATACGTCTTTAGGAACGCGCTGAACCAGGTTTTCGTCGTACTGACCGTATGCATCGTTAGCGCCGACTTCGACGTCAAATTTGTCGCCAACGTCGTGGCCGTCCAGCGCGTTTTCCAGGCCGGAAATCAGGGAACCGTGACCATGCAGGTAGTCAAGCGGCGCGCTTACCGGAGACTCATCAACCAACACACCGTCTTCTGTACGTACCTGATAGGCCAGGCTGACCACCAGGTCTTTTGCTACTTTCATGATATCTCCTGAGCATGGGAAGAATAGTGGCGCAGATTGTAGCGGAATTCTGCACCCGTGTACCCTCTAGCTTAAAAAAAGCCGATAGATAACGCTAGTCCGGATGAAAAATGCCTATCACTTGCTCTTCTTTGCGAACATGCTCGCGGACCTCTTTATCCGCCTCACGCATCTGATGACCGCACTTAACGCACTCAACAATATCGACATTATTCTCACGCCACATCGCCAGCGAATCCTGGGCCTGGCACGCCGGGCATTTCGCACCGGCGATAAAACGTTTACGCACAGCCATATCATTTACCTTTATTCAAATTCATCCCAGCCGTCTAACTGCCTGCTCTCTTTTTGCATCTCGCGCTGAAAAATCTCCTCCAGCTCGCGTCTCGCTTCCCGCACGCGGGATATCTGCAGGGTATCACTATGCACCGGCATTAACTCGCGCAGCATCCGCATATCGAGGCGCCGAAAATGCAGCTGGGCGCGCTGCGCCTGATGGGGATGCATGCCGAGTGAGATAAGCGCTTTCCGTCCTAGCTCCAGCGCGCTGGAGAAGGTTTCGCGGGAAAACTGCGCCACTCCCGCCTGCAGCAGCTCATGGGCCTCAACGCGTCCCCGCGCTCGCGCCAGAATATGGAGATGTGGAAAGTGTTGTTGACACATCTCCACCAGCTTCATGGTATCTTCCGGCTCGTTGCAGGTGATAACGATCGACTGCGCGTCTTCGGCTCCCGCCGAGCGAAGGAGCTCCAGCTGCGTCGCATCGCCAAAATAAACTTTATAGCCATATTTACGCATCAGATTGACCGCGCTGATATCGCGCTCCAGTACCGTAATACGCATTTTGTTCGCCATCAGCAGACGGCCAATCACCTGGCCGAAACGCCCAAAACCAACGATGATCACCTGCGGTTTGTTATCTTCAACCCACGGAGCCTCGCCCTCCTCTTCAGGTTGGTTCAATCGCCGCGAAAGGACTTTATCGATGAGCTTCATCAGCAGCGGCGTGGTCATCATCGATAATGTCACCGTCACCAGCAGCAGGGCCATCTGATCGTTTTGAAACAGACGAAGCGAAGCGGGGAGTGAGAACAGCACAAAGGCAAACTCGCCCCCCTGGCTCAGCACGCCGGCAAACTGCACCCGTTCAGAGCTGCGCAGGCCATAAACCCGTGCCAGAAGATACAGGACGAGACCTTTTACCGTCACCAGTATCGCGACGCTGGCCACAACCCACAGTAAATGGGTATAGAGCACCCCAAGGTTCAGCGCCATGCCAACGGAAATAAAGAACAGCCCGAGGAGAAGCCCTTTAAACGGCTCAATGGCGATTTCCAGCTCGTGGCGATACTCGCTCTCTGCCAGCAGGACGCCGGCGATAAAGGTCCCCAGCGCCATCGACAAACCGAGCGCATCCATAAACAACGCCGATCCAAGAACCAGCAGTAGCGTCGCCGCGGTGAAGACCTCCCGCACGCCGGAGCCGGCGATAAACCGAAATACCGGCCTCAGCAGATAACGACCTCCAACCAGCATTCCGCCGAAGGCCAGCACCTTCATCCCGATGGTGAGCCAGTTAAAATGGTCGTCACCTGACCCTGCGAGCAGGGGAACCAGCGCCAGGGCCGGGATCACAGCCAGATCCTGAAACAGCAGTACGGAGAAGCCCAGCTGCCCGGACTCGCTGCGGCTCATGCCTTTCTCCCGCATCAGCTGCAGCGCCATCGCGGTGGAAGACATCGCCAGCCCAATTCCGCCAACCACCGCAGCGCGCCATGAGAAGTCGCTAAGCATGAGCAAACCGCCAAGTATCAGCGCGCTGAAGGCGACCTGAGCGGCCCCGACGCCGAAAATGGAGCTTCTCAGCCGCCACAGCTTGGACGGATTCAACTCCAGTCCGATGATAAACATCAGAAAGACGACGCCTAATTCTGAGAAGTGAAGAATTTCATCCACATCGCTGATGAAGCCTAATCCCCAGGGGCCGATGGCGATACCGGCCAACAGATACCCGAGCACGGCACCAATACCCAGCCTCGCCGCCAGCGGCACCGCCACTACGGCGGCAAACAGAAATAACACCCCGGCCAGCAGTAAATCAGCTCCCGCCATTTGGACCTCCCGCCGTTACAGGGTTAGCCAGCCAATCGCGGTAGGCGCGAGCGCGGCTTTTCAGATCGTCGGGTGATTGCCGACGCGCCCAGTAGACGATAATCGGGCTCATCCAGTGCATGCGGCACATACCGGCGGTCAGTTCGAAAGGGCGGAGAATATCATTCATCGGATAACGATGGGCATCGCGCCGGTAGGCGCTCTCCGGCTCGCCGGTAGTAATGACGCTACGCCAGTACTTTCCCGCCAGCTGATTCCCTCCCGCCCCGCTGGCAAAGCCGCGGCTGAGCACCCTGTCCAGCCACTCTTTCATCAGCGCCGGGCAGCTCCAGGTATAGAGCGGATGCTGGAAAACAATCACCTCATGCTGGCGCAGGAGATCCTGCTCGCAGGCGATATCGATAAAAAAATCCGGATAGTGCGCGTAGAGATCGTGCACGGTAACATTCGACAACTGTAAGGCCGATTCAAGCAAAACCCGGTTGGCCACGGAATCCTGAGATTCTGGGTGGGCATACAGCAGCAAAACTTTCGCTGTCTGAGACATCTTTCCCCTCCCGAACGTCTTCTGGCGGCCTGTGCAGCGGCTGCGTCCCGACGCAACCAGAATGACTTTGTGTATCATCTTCATTTTGGGCTACCATTGCGGCCCGGTTGAGCGATTCGCTCGACACTACATTATCATAATGACAAATTAACATAGTCAGAACATACGGCGCCTTATGATTGTTTTCTCCTCCTTACAAATTCGTCGCGGCGTACGCGTCCTGCTGGACAACGCTACCGCCACCATCAACCCAGGGCAAAAAGTCGGCCTGGTGGGTAAAAACGGCTGCGGTAAATC
The DNA here is from genome assembly GCF_040062275.1 of Klebsiella sp. GW_Kp182. Classification (NCBI taxonomy): domain Bacteria; kingdom Pseudomonadati; phylum Pseudomonadota; class Gammaproteobacteria; order Enterobacterales; family Enterobacteriaceae; genus Klebsiella; species Klebsiella sp. GW_Kp182. Next base: position 10,275 of record NZ_JBEAFQ010000043.1, read on the forward strand.
CACGCTGCTTTCGCTTTTGAAAAACGAGATTAGCGCCGACGGCGGCTCAATGACCTTCCCCGGCAGCTGGCAGCTGGCCTGGGTTAATCAGGAAACGCCTGCGCTTGCGCAGCCGGCTATTGACTATGTTATTGATGGCGATCGCGAATTCCGCAAGCTGGAGGCGGACCTGCACGAAGCCAACGAACGTAATGACGGCCATGCCATCGCGACGGTCCACGGTAAGCTGGACGCCATCGACGCCTGGACCATCCGCTCGCGTGCGGCCAGCCTGCTCCACGGGCTCGGTTTCAGCAACGAACAGCTTGAAAGACCGGTGAGCGACTTTTCCGGCGGCTGGCGTATGCGTCTCAACCTCGCGCAGGCGCTGATTTGCCGTTCCGATCTGCTGCTGCTTGATGAACCGACGAACCACCTCGATCTCGACGCGGTCATCTGGCTGGAGAAGTGGCTCAAAGGCTACCCGGGGACCCTGATACTGATCTCCCACGATCGCGATTTTCTCGATCCGATCGTCGACAAAATTATCCATATCGAACAGCAAACGATGTTCGAGTACACCGGCAACTACAGCTCATTTGAAGTGCAGCGCGCGACCCGTCTTGCGCAGCAACAGTCGATGTATGAGAGCCAGCAGCTGCGCGTCGCGCATTTGCAGAGCTACATCGACCGTTTTCGCGCTAAAGCCACCAAAGCTAAACAGGCGCAAAGCCGTATCAAAATGCTCGAGCGTATGGAGCTCATCGCCCCTGCCCACGTTGATAACCCGTTTCACTTTAGCTTCCGCGCGCCGGAAAGCCTGCCCAATCCCCTATTGAAAATGGAAAAGGTCAGCGCCGGTTATGGCGAGCGCGTGATTCTCGACTCAATCAAGCTGAATCTGGTTCCCGGTTCGCGCATCGGTCTGCTGGGGCGTAACGGGGCCGGTAAATCGACGCTGATTAAACTGCTGGCCGGCGAGCTACAGCCGCTGCAGGGTGAAATTGGTCTGGCGAAAGGCATCAAGCTTGGCTACTTTGCCCAGCATCAGCTGGAGTTCCTGCGCGCCGACGAATCCCCGCTGCAGCATCTTGCCCGTATTGCGCCGCAGGAGCTGGAGCAGAAGCTGCGCGACTATCTGGGCGGTTTCGGCTTCCAGAGCGATAAAGTCAACGAAGAGACAAAGCGTTTCTCCGGCGGCGAGAAAGCGCGCCTGGTGCTGGCGTTAATCGTCTGGCAGCGGCCTAACCTGCTGCTGCTTGATGAACCCACCAACCACCTCGATCTCGATATGCGCCAGGCGCTAACCGAAGCGCTCATTGATTTTGAAGGCGCGCTGGTGGTGGTTTCGCACGACCGTCATCTGATTCGCTCCACCACCGATGACCTTTATCTGGTGCACGACAGCAAAGTCGAACCTTTCGATGGCGATCTTGAAGACTATCAGCAGTGGCTGAGCGACTCGCAAAAGCAGGAAAGCCAGACATCGGAAGAGCCAAAGGAAAACGGCAACAGCGCCCAGGCGCGTAAAGATCAGAAACGCCGGGAAGCCGAACTGCGTACGCTGACCCAGCCGCTGCGCAAAGAGATCGCCCGACTGGAAAAAGAGATGGAGAAGTTCAACGCGCAGCTGGCGCAGGCGGAAGAGAAGCTGGGCGACAGCGAATTGTACGATCAAAGCCGCAAAGCCGAGCTCACCGCGTGTCTACAGCAGCAGGCCAGCGCGAAGTCCGGGCTGGAAGAGTGTGAAATGGCCTGGCTGGATGCCCAGGAGCAGCTGGAGCAGATGCTACAGGAAGGCTAGCGGCAATATGCCATACGTGAAGGCGGGCTAACCCGCCTTTTTTCATCCTCCGCACCGTGGCTTAGCGCTGCGCCGCCAGCCGGGCGCGGATCTGCGACAGCGAGACATAGCCGTACAGCTTGCCATCCAGAAAGCGCGTTTTTAACTCGCCCTGCTGCTCCTGTTCCAGCGTTTGCCCATCGTACAGCTGCAGTTCCCCCAAGGCGTCGCGTTCCACGCGCAGCAGACCACGCGCCGAACGTTTAAGACCATTATCGGTTTTCGGCTCCTTAAAGAGGGCTCTTCCCTCGCCGTTCACCTCCCCCCAGGTTGCCTTCATCGCGAAGCCGAAGGTATCGCGGGTGTTGTACTGGTAGGTAAATGAACCCACGCCGAACACCACGTTAGCGCTGGCAAAGCCTTTCGCTTCCAGGCGACGCAGGATCTCATCCGCTCTGGCGAGAGTAATGGAATCGCCGTAAATCAGGCCGACATGCGGATCCAGCACCTTGTATCCTTTTTCGTTGATAGTGCCGCCAAAGATTTCCCACAGAACCTCCACGGAGCCTTTCTCCTCGGCGCTGCGCTCGCTGCGGGTGTCGTCGTCAGCTGCGGTTCCGCACAGAATCGCCACCGGATCGCCGCTGTCCGGACGGAATACCACGCGCCCCTGACGCTGCATAATTATTGCCTGCAGCTCGCGGGTGTATTCGGTCAGCACCTGCCAGTAGTCCCAGGTATCCGAGACGATAGAGACGAAACCCTGCGGGTGGACTTCGGTAATCAGCCGGCGAAAGGTTTCAATTTCCCGCTCGCGCTCGCCCATACACATCACGCTGTGTTCCGTAGCCGGAATGCTGGCGCCGATGAGCTCATCTTCACCGCGAGTGTAATAATCACGGGCATACAGCAGCGAAGGCAGGCTATCGGTCCCTTTGAAGCTGGCCAGATGTCCGCAGCCCGACTGCGCAGTGTCGTGCAGTCCGGACATCCCCCGAAACGAAAAGTCGTGACATTGGAAATCAAGGTGCGTCAGATCGCTACAGGTTTTCTCCGCCCAGCGTTCGCAAATCAGGCGATAGTGGTGGGCGATGGTCGCGTTGGTTGACGCTTTCCACAGCTCCGCCGAAAGCACCGTCTCCAGATAGTTCACCAGCCAGAAGAACTCAGGTTGCGTATTGGTGATGGTCAGCACCGGTACTTTCATCGGCACCTTGGTGCCTTCATCCAGCGCTTTGATATGCAATGGTAAATAGCCAAGCCGATGCAGAGCGCAAATAGGTTCCACCCCAACCGTATCGCGGCCCAGATAGCCGTCCATCACCTGCTTATACTCGTTGACGACCTCCTCTTCCGGGCGGGCGAAAAACGCCTCGTTAAACAGATCGACCAGGAACCACTGTAGAAAGCCCTGCAGGCCGAAAAATACCAGCTTGCCATCGGCCTGCGGCGACTGGAAAAAACGATCGCTGCGCGGGGTAAAGTTAGAGTAAACCTTCGTTGTCCCCTGCGGATACTGCACGCGATGGGAAACTTTATAACCATCAATGGCCAGAATCGGATTTATTTTCATCATGTTATCCCCAATGTGCGCGGTAGATGGCGTCAATATCGATAAGCTCCAGCTGCGGATGAGCCAGGGCAGGAGAAGTCAAAGAGGTGGTGGCGTAAACGGCATCGATGCCGTTATTCAACAGATGCTCTACGCCTTTGGAAAAAATACCGTGGGTGACGTACAGACTCACGCTGCGGGCGCCCGCCTCGCGCAGCACCTGCGCCGAGCCGATAAAGGTGCCGCCAGCGTCACAGAGGTCGTCAACAATAAGCACCGCTTTACCCGCGACATCACCCGCCAGCAGGGAAAAACCGCTTAACGCGCCGCTGGCAAGGTCACGCTCTTTACCGAGGATCGCGAACTCTCCGGCACCGCAGGCTTTAGCCACAGGATGAATCTTCTTTAGCGCACCGGCATCCGGCGCCACCAGCATCAGCTCCCCGGCAGCAATAGCCTGACGCAGACCGGCGCTCTGCAGAAGACAGTGCTGTTGAGCCACCGTGACCATATTATTGACTGCCGCCGCTGCGGCATCGCTGTGCGGGTCAAGCACCACGACTTTGTCAAAGCCAAGGGTATTAAGCTGCCGGGCAAAGACCTTCAGCGCGAAGCTGTCTCCCGGCACCATATGACGATCCTGACGCGCCCACGGCAGCCACGGCAGTTCCAGATGGCTAAACGTCACGTCGGTAACATGACGCACGGCCTCCACCAGCTGCGCCAGCAGCATAAAATCGTTCATGTCGCGCAGAGCAACCGCCCGGATGCGCATCAGACGGGCGGAAGGCGGTAGTGGATTGGTCACCTTCAGCCACACAGCGCCATCGGGAAAGACGCCGCTGGCAAGCGTAAACGCCTCATCATCCAGTTCCAGGGTAAATTTTTCGCTCATGATGACCTCCGCTCATTAAATTATGTCCCTAAGACACAATCAATAATGTCCCTAAGACACACATTATGCAAACGTTAAATGTCATTTAAGCGGAGATGTGAATTAAGCAGTTGAAAAACAATAATAAAAATGTAGGCTTGCTGCTCAGGAAGGGGCTGGTACACTTGTCAGCGTTCTTTTCCGCTGCGAGCGCTCTATGACCAACGATGCCGAATACCTCAGCCAATACGATGCCAGCCGCTTTCCCTCGCCGCTGGTGACCGTCGATAGCGTCCTGTTTACCCTGCATGAAGGGGCGCTGTGCGTTCTGCTGGTTGAGCGCGCTAATCCACCGCAGCAGGGGGCGTGGGGACTACCCGGCGGCTTTATCGATCTGGCGCACGATGATTCAACCCGCGCCACGGCGCTACGTAAGCTCACGGAAAAAACCGGGATTTCACCGTCATGGCTGGAGCAGCTCGACACCTTCTCCGGGCCGGATCGCGATCCGCGCGGCTGGAGCCTGACTATCGCCTGGTTTGCGTTAATCTCGTGGGTAGAGTGTCAGCCGCATATCGCCAGCGTCAGCGATGCCCGCTGGGTGCCGGTGGCGCAGCTGGATAGCTATTCGCTGGCTTTCGATCATCAAAAGATTATAGACGCCGGTCTGCATCGCTTACGCCAAAAAACGATGTACTCTTTACTGCCGGTTTATTGTCTGCCGGAGACCTTTACCCATGGTCAGCTGCTGGAAGCCACGGAAATCATCCTTGGTCAGCCGATTCAACGCAAAAGCCTGATTCGCCGCTTCGAAGCCTCCGGAATGTTTGAAGAGACCGGTGAAACAGCGGCAACCGGCGCGCGGAAAGCGCGGCTATGGCGGCGTAAACCCGGCGTCGATTTTCATCTCTTTTCACGTAACCTGCTGGCCGATTAGCCGCAAGGCCACATATGGGCTAACCTGCGCACTTCATGCGCGGTATAGTATGTTATAAAGATTATTTATTGCTCTGGTGCTATGGTTGATATCACTCCTACAGAAATGACGCCCCCTGAAGACGACTCGCAGCAGTTTCATCCGATGCGCGGCGTAGGCAATCGTCATTTGCAAACCATGTTGCCGCGGCTAATCCGTCGCAAACTCCGCTTTACTCCCCACTGGCAGCGTCTGGAATTGCCGGACGGCGATTTTGTCGATCTGGCATGGAGTGAAGACCCTTCTCAGGCGCGCCATAAACCTCGTCTGGTGGTATTTCATGGCCTGGAGGGGAGCCTACACAGCCCTTACGCACACGGACTTATCCATGCGGCAATGCAGCGCGGCTGGCTGGGCGTGGTGATGCACTTTCGCGGCTGTAGCGGCGAACCCAACCGGAATAACCGCATCTACCACTCGGGCGAAACGGAAGACGGCTCCTGGTTTCTGCGCTGGCTCCAGCGCGAGTACGGCACGGTCCCCACCGCCGCGGTGGGATATTCGCTCGGGGGCAATATGCTGGGCTGCCTGCTGGCAAAAGAAGGCGACGCTATTCCCGTTGATGCCGCGGTTATCGTCTCGGCGCCGTTTATGCTGGAAGCCTGTAGCTATCATATGGACAAAGGTTTCTCCCGCGTTTATCAGCGCTACCTGCTCAACCTGCTGAAAGCCAACGCCGCGCGTAAGCTAAAAGCCTATCCCGGCTCTCTGCCCGTCGATTTACGCCAGCTAAAAAGCATGCGCCGTATCCGCGAGTTTGACGATTGCATTACGGCCAGGATCCACGGTTTTGCCGATGCGCTGGACTACTATCGCCAGTGTAGCGCCATGCCGCGCCTGAGCGATATCACTAAGCCCACGCTGATTATTCACGCGAAGGACGATCCCTTTATGGATCACCACTCGATTCCCCCGCAGGAGCAGCTGCCGGCGAATGTCGAATATCAGCTCACGGAGCACGGCGGGCACGTTGGCTTCGTCGGCGGCACGCTGCGTAAGCCTGAAATGTGGCTTGAAAAACGCATCCCGGATTGGCTAACCCGTTGGCTAGGAGCGCAAATATGATCATTCCCTGGCAAGATCTCGATCCCGAAACGCTGGATAACCTGATCGAAAGTTTTGTATTACGTGAAGGCACCGATTATGGTGAACATGAACGTTCGCTGACGGATAAAGTCGCGGATGTTAAACAGCAGTTGAAAAGCGGAGAAGCCGTGCTGGTGTGGTCAGAACTGCACGAAACGGTGAACATCATGCCCCGCAAGCAGTTTCACGGCTAAGGCGGCACACACTATCGTTTACTCTGGGAGTTGTTATGTCTGCCAAACATCCGGTGATTGCCGTCACGGGCTCCAGCGGCGCGGGAACCACGACCACCAGCCTCGCCTTTCGCAAAATTTTCGCCCAGCTTAATCTGCACGCCGCCGAAGTTGAAGGCGATAGCTTTCACCGCTATACCCGTCCGGAAATGGACATGGCGATCCGTAAAGCGCGCGATCAGGGCAAACATATCAGCTACTTTGGCCCCGAGGCTAACGACTTCGGCCTGCTGGAACACACGTTCGCCGAATATGGGCAAAGCGGCAAAGGCCAGTCGCGCAAATATTTACATACCTATGACGAGGCCGTGCCGTGGAATCAGGTTCCGGGGACCTTCACGCCCTGGCAGCCGCTGCCGGAACCGACTGACGTCCTGTTTTATGAAGGCCTGCACGGCGGCGTTGTGACGCCACAGCATAACGTAGCAAACCATGTCGACCTGCTGGTCGGCGTGGTGCCCATCGTCAATCTTGAGTGGATCCAGAAGCTTATCCGCGACACCAGCGAGCGCGGACACTCTCGTGAGGCGGTCATGGATTCCGTGGTCCGCTCGATGGAAGATTACATCAACTTTATCACCCCGCAGTTTTCACGCACCCACCTCAACTTTCAGCGCGTACCGACGGTGGATACGTCCAACCCGTTTGCGGCCAAAGCCATTCCTTCACTGGATGAAAGCTTTGTCGTTATCCATTTCCGTAATCTAAAAAATATCGATTTCCCCTGGCTACTGGCGATGCTGCAGGGCTCGTTTATTTCGCATATGAATACCCTGGTGGTACCGGGCGGGAAAATGGGGCTGGCGATGGAACTGATTATGGCGCCGCTGGTTGAGCGGCTGATGGAAGGCAGGAAAATCAGCGAGTAGCCAGAACCCCGGTGGCGCGATTGCCGGCCGGGGCGCGTTCGGCTTACCCTTCGATCACTTCATAAGAGTGGGTAATGTTTACCGCTTTCTCAAGCATCAGCGCGACGGAACAATACTTTTCCGCCGACAGGTCGACCGCGCGAGACACGGCAGCGTCCTTCAGTTCTTTACCGGTCACGATAAAATGCAGATTGATATGGGTAAACAGACGCGGCGCCTCTTCGCGGCGCTCCGAGGTCAGCTTAACTTCGCAGTTGGTGACGTTCTGGCGGCCCTTCTGCAATATGGAAACCACATCAATCGCGCTGCATCCGCCTGCCGCCATCAGTACCATTTCCATTGGGCTGGGCGCTTTATCCCCGGAATTGCCGTCCATCAGAATCTGGTGGCCAGAAGCCGACTCACCGATGAAGGTTAACCCTTCAACCCACTTCACTCGCGCTTGCATAAATTTAACTCCAGGGCTGTAATTTTCCTGACAGATTACGCGTACATAACAATTCTCGCAACGGAAGGCGACCTGGGTCATGCTGAAGCGAGACACCAGGAGACATGCGGCGAAAGCTATGCTAAAACAATCTGGATGCTACAGTAATACATTGATGTACTGCATGTATGCAGAGGAGTTCACATTACAGGCTGCAGAAAACTTTCAGCCGGATTCCCAGGTATAGGGATTCAATACGATTGCATGCCCGGATGCCGTGTAGTGTCGGCACCCGGAGATAGCTTATAACAGAGGATAACCGCGCATGGTGCTTGGCAAACCGCAAACAGACCCTACCCTTGAATGGTTCTTGTCTCATTGCCACATTCATAAGTACCCATCAAAGAGCACGCTGATCCACCAGGGTGAGAAAGCAGAAACGTTGTACTACATCGTTAAAGGCTCCGTGGCTGTACTCATCAAGGATGAAGAAGGTAAAGAGATGATCCTCTCTTACCTTAATCAGGGCGATTTCATCGGTGAATTAGGCTTGTTTGAAGAAGGCCAGGAGCGTAGCGCTTGGGTACGTGCGAAAACCGCATGTGAAGTGGCCGAAATCTCCTACAAAAAGTTCCGTCAGCTGATCCAGGTTAACCCGGACATCCTGATGCGTCTCTCTTCGCAGATGGCTCGTCGTCTGCAGGTCACGTCTGAGAAAGTCGGCAACCTCGCCTTCCTTGACGTTACCGGTCGTATCGCTCAGACGCTGCTGAACCTGGCTAAACAGCCGGATGCGATGACCCACCCGGACGGTATGCAAATTAAAATTACCCGCCAGGAAATTGGTCAGATCGTCGGATGCTCCCGCGAGACCGTTGGCCGCATCCTGAAAATGCTGGAAGATCAAAACCTGATCTCCGCGCACGGTAAAACTATCGTCGTCTACGGTACCCGTTAAGTCGGTAAAACGGCGTATTGCCTGACAATACGCCGTTTTTGTTTTCCCCTCATGTGGCGCAGGCTGATTTACCACCCGGAAGTCAACTATGCACTGCGGCAAACGCTGGTGTTGTGTCTGCCGGTTGCGATTGGGCTTCTGCTCGGTCATCTCCAGCAGGGGCTGCTGTTTTCTCTTGTTCCCGCCTGCTGCAACGTTGCCGGGCTGGATACGCCGCATAAACGCTTCTTTAAACGCCTGATTATCGGCGGCAGCCTGTTTGCCGGCTGTAGCCTGATCGTTCAGCTCCTTCTGCAGCGAGACATCCCTTTGCCGCTGATCCTCACGGGTCTGGCGCTCATCCTCGGCGTCACCGCCGAAATCAGCTCCCTGCACGCTCGGCTGCTGCCCGCCTCGCTTATCGCGGCTATTTTTACCCTCAGTCTCGCTGGCAATATGCCGATCTGGGAGCCGCTGTTAATCTACGCCATGGGCACCTTATGGTATGGCGTGTTTAACTGGTTCTGGTTTTGGCTGTGGCGCGAACAGCCGCTGCGCGAATCATTAAGCCTGCTCTACCGGGAGCTGGCCAACTACTGCGAGGCCAAATACAGTCTGCTTACCCAGCATACGGACCCCGCCACATCGCTGCCGCCGCTGCTCAACCGCCAGCAGAAGGTGGTGGATCTGATTACCCAGTGCTATCAGCAGATGCATATGCTGGCGGCTAACCAGCGCAGCGATCACAAACGCCTGCTGCGCGCTTTCCAGGTTGGACTGGACCTTCAGGAACATATTTCCGTCAGTCTTCATCAGCCGGAAGAGGTGCAGAAACTGGTGGAGCGCAGCCACGCGGAAGCGGTGATTCGCTGGAACGCGCAAACCGTTGCCGCCCGCCTGCGGGAGCTGGCGGACGATCTCCTCTACCACCGTTATCCTCAGCGCTTTCAGATGGATAAACAGATCGGCGCGCTGGAAAAAATCGCCTGGCAGCATCCGGATAATCCGGTTGGCCAGTTCTGCGCCTGGCACTTCAGCCGCATTGCCAGGGTTCTGCGCACCCAGCGCCCGCTATACGCGCGTAACCTGATGGCGGATAAAACCCGCCGCCTGCCGCTGCTGCCCGCGTTGAAAAACTATCTGTCGCTTAAGTCGCCGGCGTTACGAAACGCGGCGCGTATCAGCGTGATGCTGAGCGTCGCCAGCCTGATGGGCAGCGCGCTGCATCTGCCTAAGCCCTACTGGATCCTGATGACCGTGCTGTTCGTGACGCAAAACGGCTACGGCGCAACCCGGGTACGTATCGTCCATCGGGCTGCCGGAACCATTGCGGGACTGGTCATTGCCGGGCTCACGCTGCACTTTCACGTTCCTGAAGGCTATACGCTGACCGCGATGCTGTTCATCACGCTGTTAAGCTATCTGATTATCCGCAAGCACTACGGCTGGGCGATGGTCGGGTTTACGGTGACGGCGGTGTACACTCTGCAGCTGCTCACCCTGAACGGCGAGCAGTTTATCATCGCCAGACTGATTGATACGCTGATTGGCTGTCTGATCGCCTTCGGCGGAATGGTCTGGCTATGGCCGCAGTGGCAAAGCGGGCTGCTGCGCAAAAATGCCCACGATGCGCTGGAAGCCGATCAGGAAGCGCTCAGGCTGATCCTCAGCGACGATCATCAGGCCCCGGCGCTGGCCTACCAGCGCATGCGCGTTAATCAGGCGCATAACGCGCTGTTTAACTCGCTGAATCAGGCGATGCAGGAACCCGGCTTTAACTCGCACTATCTGGAAGACATGAAGCTGTGGGTGACCCACAGCCAGTTTATTGTCGAGCATATTAACGCGATGACCACTCTGGCGCGCGAGCACAATATGCTGACGCCGGATCTGGCGCAGCGTTATCTGGAATCCTGCGAGATTGCGCTCCAGCGCTGCCAGCAGCGGCTGGATTCCGACGGGCCGGGCAGCGCGGGGGATGTGAACATTATGGAGGCGCAGGATGCGGAGGTTCCTCGCGGCCCGCTCAGTACGATGGAGCAGCATTTGCAGCGCATCCTCGGGCATCTGAACACCATGCACACCATTTCATCGGTGGCATGGCGTCAGCGTCCGCATCATGGCATCTGGCTGCGCGCCACTAAGCGCTAAGCACCCGCTCAACCGCCAGGGCAAAGCGCGCCATGCCTTCAGCAATATCGCTATCATCAATCACCAGCGACGGTACGAAGCGCATCACGTCCGGTCCGGCATTGAGCACCATGACGCCCGCCTCTGCGGCGGCGTAGAGGAAATCGCGCGCCTTCCCGTGATACTGCGGCTTCAGCTCGGCGCCGATAAGCAGACCCATGCCGCGAATATCGCTGAACAGATCGAACCGCGCGTCAATGCGCTGAAGGTGCTCAACAAACAGCTCGCGCTTCGCGGTGACGCCGTCCAGCACTTCCGGCGTATTAATCAGATCGAAGGCTGCTCCGCCGACCGCGCAGGCCAGGGGGTTACCGCCGTAGGTTGAGCCGTGAGAACCGGCGTGGAAAGCGCTGGCGATATCATGGGTGGTCAGCATGGCGCTGATAGGGAAGCCTCCGCCAAGCGCCTTGGCGCTGGTCAGAATATCCGGCGTCACGCCGTAGTGCATATAGGCAAACAGCGAGCCTGTGCGCCCCATACCGCACTGTACTTCATCAAACACCAGCAGTGCCTGGTGCTGGTCGCAGAGATCGCGCAATCCTTGCAGGAATTCCGGCGTCGCCGCCGTCACTCCGCCTTCACCCTGAATCGGCTCGACCACCACCGCGCAGGTATGATCGTCCATCACGGCTTTCACCGCGTGTAAATCGTTAAACGGCACGTGAACGATATCGGCCGGTTTCGGCCCAAACCCGTCGGAATATTTCGGCTGACCGCCGACCGAGACGGTGAAAAGCGAGCGACCGTGAAACGCATTATGGAAAGCGATGATTTTGGTTTTGTACGGGCTATGGCGGGTCACGGTGTAATGGCGAGCCAGCTTGAAAGCCGTTTCGTTAGCTTCCGTACCGGAGTTCATAAACACGACGCGATCGGCAAAAGTCGCATCCACCAGCTTCCGCCCGAGTCGCAGGGCCGGTTCGTTGGTAAAAACGTTGCTGGTATGCCACAGCTTTTCACCCTGCTCATGCAGTGCCGCCACCAGCGCCGGATGGCAATGACCGAGCGCGGTCACGGCAATCCCACCGGCGAAATCAACGTACTCTTTACCCTGCTGATCCCATACCCGGCTTCCCTTACCCTTCACCGGAATAAATTCTGCCGGTGCATAAATCGGCAAAATGACCTCATCGAATGTAGCGCGGGTGATTGCCGGTTGTTCAGTTGCCATGTGGTGCCCATCCTTTACGTTATGCAGCAATGATTATGATAATCTAATCACAAAATATGCATAAAAAATCAACTCATGGCAACTACAAATCACCGATTGAGGAAGTTTGCCAGCAGCTGGTGGCCCTGCTCGCTGAGAATACTCTCCGGATGAAACTGCACGCCCTCGAGATCGAACACGCGGTGGCGAATGCCCATGATCTCTCCCTCTTCGCTGCGGGCGGTCACCTCAAAGCATTCAGGCAGCGTTAGCGGATCAATGAGCAGGGAGTGGTAGCGGGTCACCGTAAGCGGGTTATTCAGTCCAAGGAACACCCCTTGGCCGGTATGGCTGACGGGGGACGTTTTCCCGTGCATGACTTTGGCGGCTCGTACGATAGCGGCGCCGAAAACCTGGGCGATGGCCTGATGGCCGAGGCAAACGCCTAAGATCGGCGTTTGGCCGGAAAAATGGCGGATCGCCGCCAGTGAAATCCCCGACTCATCCGGCGTACAGGGGCCCGGCGAGATAACGATTTTCGCTGGCGCCAGGGAAATAATGTCCGCTAACGTCAGCTCGTCGTTACGCCTGACCAGCACTTCCGCCCCAAGTTCGCAGAAATACTGGTACAAATTCCAGGTGAAAGAATCGTAGTTATCGATAAGCAGGATCATAGCGGCTCCGGGAACAAAGAACCGCGCTATTCTACTCAGTTTCCGTCGCTTCGCTTACCACTTTGCGAATTATCGTCCGCAGTGGAGAAAGGTCGCCCATCGCTCCGCTCTGGTTGGCCTGGTTCCACGCATCGACCGCAATATCGCGCCAATCCAGCGTATAGCCCGCATGAATAGCCAGCTGCTCAAAGAAAATGCGTTGCGCCATGCCGTTACCGAGACGGAAAGGATGCAGGACGTTAATTTCGCAGTAGTAATGAGCAAGACGTTCAATGAATTTATCCTGCGCGAGACCCACCAGATAACCTTCCTCTTCAAGATCCTGAAGCAGCGCGTTCCCCTCTTTTTCGATATAGGCGAAATGGCAGAAACGGGTGTCGCCCTGATAGATATCCACTTCACGCAGCTGCCCCGCCCAGTCGAAGACATCCTGATAGAGCTGGCGATGAATAGCGCAGAGATGAGGCAATCCCCGCACCAACGGCCCGAGTTCAATGGTTGCCGCGCGTAATGCGGTCAGCTCCCACGCCGCCTGCTCAAGTCGCTGAGCCTGGCGAATCCCCAGGCGGTTGCGCATCACCTTAAGACCGGGGTAGAGATAGGGGTCCCGCCCCTCGCCGAATTTATCGCTCATAGTGACTCCTTAACGCCGCAATGCGCGCCAGGGCTTCTTCGGGGGTAAGGGTTATCAGCGGAACATCGACGCCCTCCAGCCGTCGGCTGGCCTGAAAATTCACGTTACGTCGATCCTCCCAGAGACGGGACTTCTGTTTTTCGGTGAGCTTTTTCATTTAACACCTCCCTGACGCGTCCGCAGTTGCCACAAGTATAAGCGGCAAAAAACGATTTCGCAGGGAAGCGGGGGCTGCGCGGGTACGGGTTACCCGCGCAAAATAAGATTACGGCAGAACTTTTGCGGAAAGGATCACGATAGGTTTGGACGGTACATTCTGATACGGGCCAACGTTATGGGTCGGCACCTGAGAAATCTTATCCGCCACGTCCATACCTTTAACGACTTTACCAAACACCGCATAGCCAAAATCACGCTGGCCATGATCGAGGAAGGCGTTATCCGCAATATTGATAAAGAACTGGCTGGTGGCGCTGTCCTGATCGGCGGTACGCGCCATGGCGATGGTGCCACGCGTATTGCGCAGGCCGTTGTCGGCTTCGTTTTTAATCGGTGGATTAGGCTGTTTCTGCTGCATCTGCTCGTTAAAGCCGCCGCCCTGCACCATAAAGCCCGGGATCACCCGGTGAAAAGTGGTGTTGTTATAAAAGCCGCTGTTCACGTACTTGAGGAAGTTATCCACCGAGATGGGTGCTTTCTGGCTATTCAGCTCAAGCTCAATATTGCCCGCAGACGTGGTCAGCAACACATGGGGATCCCCTTTTGCCGCCATGGCCGGGGAGAATGCTGAAATGGCGAAAACGGCAGCCACCGCCGCGAGAGTTGATTTGAGCATGGAAATTCCTTAACGGAGCAGAATAAAAACCGAGTGCTTTGATTCTAAAGAGCCTTTGCATCCTGGGCCAGCCTTTTACCTAATTTTACTTAGCTGAAACAGTTGTAACGATGGGCCTGGCGATCGGCCAAATAGATAAATGTGATATGAGTCACACTAAGAATTGCAAAAAGATATAAATTTCAGAATAAACGTTTGCTTGAATCACGCTAACGCATAAAATCTGTCCGCCCGGCGCAGAGTCAACGCGCTTTACATTTCTATTCACAGGCCAGTCATGACTAACAGCAATCGTATCAAGCTCACATGGATCAGCTTCTTCTCCTACGCCCTGACCGGCGCGTTGGTGATTGTCACCGGGATGGTGATGGGAAATATCGCAGATTATTTTCATCTGCCCGTTTCCAGTATGAGCAACACCTTTACTTTCCTTAATGCCGGTATCCTGATCTCTATCTTCCTGAACGCCTGGCTGATGGAAATTGTTCCGCTGAAAACCCAGCTGCGTTTTGGCTTTATCCTGATGGTTCTGGCCGTCGCGGGTTTAATGTTCAGCCACAGCCTGGCGCTGTTTTCCGCTTCGATGTTCGTGCTTGGCCTGGTCAGCGGGATTACCATGTCGATTGGTACCTTCCTGATCACCCATATGTATGAAGGCCGTCAGCGCGGGGCGCGTCTGCTGTTCACCGACTCCTTCTTCAGCATGGCGGGGATGATCTTCCCGATGCTGGCCGCTTATCTGCTGGCGCGCAGCATCGAATGGTACTGGGTTTATGCCTGCATCGGCCTGGTCTACGTCGCTATTTTCATTCTGACCTTCGGCTGCGAATTCCCGGTATTGGGCAAAAAAGCCCTGCAGGATAGCCAGCCGGTAGTGAAAGAGAAATGGGGTATCGGCGTGCTGTTCCTCTCCATCGCTGCGCTATGCTACATCCTCGGTCAGCTGGGCTTCATCTCCTGGGTGCCGGAATACGCCAAAGGCCTGGGCATGAGTCTTGGCGACGCGGGTAAACTGGTGAGCGATTTCTGGATGTCGTACATGATCGGCATGTGGTCTTTCAGCTTCATCCTGCGCTTCTTCGACCTGCAGCGTATTCTGACCGTGCTGGCGGGCGTAGCGACGGCACTGATGTATCTGTTTATCAACGGTTCGCCGGAGCATATGCCGTGGTTTATTCTGACCCTCGGCTTCTTCTCCAGCGCCATCTATACGTCGATCATCACCCTGGGTTCACAGCAAACCCGAGTGTCGTCGCCGAAGCTGGTGAACTTCATTCTGACCTGCGGCACCGTGGGTACTATGCTGACTTTCGTCGTGACCGGCCCTATCGTTGCCGCCAGCGGTCCGCTGGCAGCGCTGCATACCGCTAACGGCCTCTATGCCGTGGTGTTTGTGATGTGTCTGATCCTCGGCTTCGTCTCCCGCCACCGTCAGAACAACGCGGCAGCGGAATCGCACTAAGCCTCAGGCCCCTTTGTTCCGGCAAAGGGGCTATTTCGGGTAAAGAACAGCTCCTCCCCGCCCCGATCCATCTGAACCCAGGTTTGCGCCAGCTGTGTGGTGGCGATGACTCTCCCCTGGCGGATTGACCAACGCACCGGAACCTGACAACGCACGGCCTCAAACCCGTTTTCCGCGGGCAGAATCACCAGATTCGCCGTGTTCCCCGTCGCAATACCGTAATCGCTCAGGCCAAACGTGCGCGCGCTATTTTCCGTGACCAGCTTCAGTCCCTCGTTAATCTGCTGATAGCCCATCATCTGGCAAACGTGCAGACCCATGTGCAGCACCTGCAGCATATTGCCGGTCCCCAGCGGATACCAGGGGTCAAATACATCGTCATGGCCAAAGCAGACGTTAATGCCCGCCGCCATCAGCTCCTTCACGCGCGTGATACCGCGACGCTTCGGATAGTCGTCAAAGCGTCCCTGGAGGTGAATATTGACCAGCGGGTTAGCGACGAAGTTAATGCCGGAGAGCTTCAGCAAACGAAAAAGACGTGACGTATAGGCGCCATTGTAGGAGTGCATCGCGGTGGTATGGCTGGCGGTTACTTGCGGACCTATCCCCTCTTTTAACGCCAGGGCCGCCACGGTTTCAACGAACCGCGACTGTTCATCATCAATTTCATCGCAGTGGATATCCAGAGGCCGCTGATACTTTTTCGCCAGACGGAAAGCGATGTGCAGGGATTCCACGCCATATTCGCGCGTAAATTCAAAATGCGGAATCGCGCCCACCACGTCGGCCCCCAGACGCAGCGCCTCTTCCAGCAGGGCCTCACCATTGGGGTAGGATAAAATGCCCTCCTGGGGGAAGGCGACAATCTGCAGCTCTACCCACGGCGCGACCTCCTGCTTTACCTCCAGCATGGCTTTGAGCGCGGTCAGCGTCGGATCGGAAACATCAACGTGGGTACGGACAAACTGGATGCCGTTGGCGATCTCCCACTTCAGCGTCTTCCACGCGCGGGCTTTAACGTCCTCATGGCTCAATAAAGCCTTACGCTCCGCCCAACGCTCAATCCCTTCAAACAGCGTCCCGGACTGGTTCCAGTTCGGCTCTCCGGCGGTTTGGGTCGTATCAAGGTGGATATGCGGCTCAATAAAAGGGGGGATGGCCAGTCCGCCGCGGGCGTTCAGCACTTCAAAATTCTCTTTGCGCGCCTCCCCCATAGGGGTGATATCCCCGAAGCGCCCCTTGTCTATCGCTATCTGCCATAACCCTTCGCGATCGGGCAGACGAACGTTCTCAATTAACCAAAGCGGCGCTGCTGTCATATCGATGACTCCCGTAATTGTTGCTGAAGTTTTACTCAACCCGCCGTGGGTATCCGTTGCTAATTTTGTACATAAAAAAAGCAAAAAGGAAAAGCCAGCGTTTTCCGTTACTTATAAAAATACTGACAAATCATAAACATACCACTTAAGTAGTAGGTAAAGGTGTAATTGATTTGCATCAATAAGTGTCGCGGCTGAATCGTTAAGGTAGGCGGTAATATAAAAGAAATCGAGGCAAAAATGAGCAAAGTCAGACTCGCTATCATTGGTAATGGTATGGTCGGCCACCGCTTTATTGAGGACCTTCTTGATAAATCCGACGCCAGCCTGTTCGATATTACCGTCTTCTGTGAAGAACCCCGTATCGCCTACGACCGCGTGCACCTCTCCTCCTACTTCTCTCACCATACCGCCGAAGAACTCTCTTTGGTACGGGAAGGTTTCTACGAGAAGCACGGCGTTAAGGTGCTGGTCGGCGAACGCGCCATCACCATCAACCGCCAGGAGAAGGTTATTCACTCCAGCGCGGGCCGTACCGTTTTCTATGACAAGCTGATTATGGCAACCGGCTCCTATCCGTGGATCCCGCCGATAAAAGGTTCTGAAACTCAGGACTGCTTTGTTTATCGCACCATTGAAGACCTGAACGCGATTGAAGCCTGCGCCCGCCGCAGCAAGCGCGGCGCCGTCGTCGGCGGCGGTCTGTTAGGCCTCGAAGCCGCGGGCGCGCTAAAAAACCTCGGCGTTGAGACCCACGTGATTGAATTCGCCCCCATGCTGATGGCGGAACAGCTGGATCAGATGGGTGGCGAACAGCTGCGCCGTAAGATTGAAAGCATGGGCGTGCGGGTGCACACCAGCAAAAACACCAAAGAGATCGTTCAGGAAGGTACCGAAGCGCGTAAAACAATGCGTTTTGCCGACGGCAGCGAGCTGGAAGTCGACTTTATCGTCTTCTCTACCGGTATCCGCCCGCGCGATAAGCTGGCCACCCAGTGCGGTCTGGAAGTCGCTCCGCGCGGCGGCATCGTGATTAACGACGCCTGCCAGACCTCTGACCCGGATATCTACGCCATCGGTGAATGCGCCAGCTGGAACAACCGCGTTTACGGCCTGGTCGCCCCGGGCTACAAAATGGCTCAGGTTACCGTTGACCATATCCTCCAGACCGAAAACGCCTTTGAGGGCGCGGATCTTAGCGCCAAGCTGAAGCTGCTGGGCGTTGACGTCGGCGGCATTGGCGACGCTCACGGTCGTACGCCGGGCGCGCGCAGCTACGTTTACCTCGACGAAAGCAAAGAGGTCTACAAACGCCTTATCGTCAGCCCTGACAACAAGACCCTGCTCGGCGCGGTGCTGGTGGGCGATACCAGCGATTACGGCAACCTGCTGCAGCTGGTGCTGAACGCCATCGAACTGCCGGAAAACCCGGACTCGCTGATCCTCCCAGCGCACGCGGGCAGCGGTAAGCCGTCCATCGGCGTCGATAAACTGCCGGACAGCGCACAAATTTGCTCCTGCTTTGACGTCACCAAGGGCGCATTGATTGCCGCCATTAATAAAGGCTGCCACACGGTGGCGGCGCTGAAGGCGGAAACCAAAGCCGGTACCGGCTGCGGCGGCTGTATCCCGCTGGTGACTCAGGTGCTCAACGCCGAACTGGCGAAACAGGGCATCGAAGTTAACAATAACCTGTGCGAGCACTTTGCATACTCCCGTCAGGAACTGTTCCACCTCATCCGGGTGGAAGGCATCAAAACCTTTGAAGAGCTGCTGGCGAAACACGGTAAAGGCTACGGCTGTGAGGTTTGTAAACCGACCGTGGGCTCGCTGCTGGCTTCCTGCTGGAACGAATATATCCTCAAGCCGCAGCATACCCCGCTGCAGGATACCAACGACAACTTCCTGGCCAACATCCAGAAAGACGGCACCTACTCCGTTATCCCGCGCTCTGCGGGCGGCGAAATCACGCCGGAAGGACTGGTGGCCGTCGGCCGTATCGCCCGCGAATTTAATCTGTACACCAAGATCACCGGCTCTCAGCGTATCGGCCTGTTCGGCGCGCAAAAAGACGATCTACCGGAAATCTGGCGTCAGCTGATCGACGCGGGCTTCGAAACCGGTCACGCGTATGCCAAGGCGCTGCGGATGGCGAAAACCTGCGTAGGCAGCACCTGGTGCCGCTACGGCGTAGGCGACAGCGTGGGTTTCGGCGTCGAGCTGGAAAACCGCTACAAAGGCATTCGTACGCCTCATAAAATGAAGTTTGGCGTCTCCGGCTGTACCCGCGAATGTGCGGAAGCCCAGGGTAAAGACGTCGGCATCATCGCCACGGAGAAAGGCTGGAACCTTTACGTCTGCGGCAACGGCGGCATGAAGCCGCGCCACGCGGATCTGCTGGCAGCGGATCTTGACCGCGAAACGCTGATGAAATACCTCGACCGCTTCATGATGTTCTATATCCGTACCGCCGACAAACTGACCCGTACCGCACCGTGGCTGGATAACCTGGAAGGCGGCATCGATTATCTGAAGTCGGTCATCATCGACGACAAGCTGGGCCTGAACGAACATCTGGAAGAAGAGATGGCCCGCCTGCGTGAAGCGGTAGTCTGCGAGTGGACGGAAACCGTTAACACCCCAGCGGCCCAGGTGCGCTTCAAACACTTTATCAACAGCGACAAGCGCGACCCTAACGTCCAGGTAGTGCCTGAGCGTGAACAGCATCGCCCGGCCGCGCCCTACGAACGTATCCCGGTAACTCTGGTGGAGGAAAACGCATGAGCCAGTGGAAAAACATCTGCAAACTCGATGACATCCTGCCGGAAACCGGCGTCTGCGCGCTGTTAGGCGACAAACAGGTGGCGATTTTCCGCCCCTATCACGGCGACCAGGTGTTTGCGATTAGCAATATCGACCCGTTCTTTGAATCCAGCGTCCTGTCTCGCGGCCTGATCGCCGAGCATCAGGGCGAGCTGTGGGTTGCCAGTCCGCTGAAAAAGCAGCGCTTCCGCCTGCGCGACGGCCTGTGTATGGAAGATGAAAGCCATTCGGTGGCGCACTATGAAGCCCGAGTGAAAGACGGCGTCGTGCAGCTACGCGGTTAATCACTTTACGGGAGGCGCAACGCCTCCCTTTTTTTGCATTTTTTTCTTCAATTGATGGCACAACGTCATTTCTACTGCATCGCGAAGGCAGCTAACCAAGAGCCAGCGCAAGGGATGAGGTGCTAAAGGAACTCCTATGTTTACGGACACAATAAACAAGTGCGCGGCCAACGCCGGGCGCATTGCGCGCCTCTCGGTCAATCATCCACTCAGCTTCTGGGTTAGCGCCATGATGGCGGGTGCCTACGTCGGCCTCGGCATCATCCTTATATTCACCCTCGGCAACCTGCTCGACCCTGCCGTTCGCCCGCTGGTGATGGGCGCCACCTTTGGCATTGCGTTAACGCTGGTGATTATCGCCGGCTCTGAATTGTTCACCGGCCACACTATGTTCCTGACCCTGGGCGTGAAGGCGGGGACCATCAGCCAGGGGCAGATGTGGGCGATTCTGCCGCAAACCTGGATGGGTAACCTTGCGGGTTCCGTTTTCGTGGCGCTGCTGTATAGCTGGGGCGGCGGCAGCCTGCTGCCGGTCGATACCAGCCTCGTCCACACCGTCGCGCTGGCAAAAACCAGCCAATCCGCGATGGCGCTCTTTTTCAAAGGCGCACTGTGTAACTGGCTGGTGTGTCTGGCGATCTGGATGGCAATCCGTACCGAAGGCGCGGCAAAATTTATTGCTATCTGGTGGTGTCTGCTGGCGTTTATCGCGTCCGGCTATGAGCACTCCGTCGCGAATATGACGCTGTTTGCCCTCTCCTGGTTTGGCCATCATAGCGATGCCTACACGCTTGCGGGAATCGGTCACAATCTGTTATGGGTAACACTCGGCAATACTTTGTCCGGTGTCGTATTTATGGGATTGGGTTATTGGTATGCTACGCCGCAATCGGAGCGCCCCGCCCCGGAAAAAACTAACGAGACTAAGAGTCTGGCTCAGTAGACGTAATCGGTGCAGGCAGGTTGAACATTGCCCAGGTTCAACCTGATAAATAAGATAGCCTGATAGCCAGATTCTAAGGCTGCTGCCAATAATTAAGAGGGAATGTCGTGGACCATTTGCCTATATTTTGCCAATTACGCGATCGCGACTGCCTGTTAGTCGGCGGCGGCGATGTGGCTGAACGTAAAGCTCGCCTGTTACTGGACGCTGGCGCCAGATTAACGGTCAATGCCCTGGATTTTGTGCCGCAATTCCAGGTATGGGCCGATGCAAACATGCTGACCCTGGTTCAGGGCGAGTTTAATCCTGCTCTGCTGGATAACTGCTGGCTGGCCATTGCCGCAACCGACAACGAAGCGGTTAATCAACGAGTCAGCGCGTCAGCGGAAGAAAGGCGAATATTTTGTAACGTGGTCGACGCCCCTCAGCAGGCCAGCTTTATTATGCCGTCGATTATCGACCGCTCGCCGCTGATGGTGGCCGTCTCATCCGGCGGCACCTCGCCGGTTCTGGCGCGCCTGCTGCGCGAAAAGCTGGAATCAGTTTTACCGCTGCATTTAGGCCAGTTGGCCCACTACGCAGGTCAGCTGCGCTCAAGAGTAAAGAAACAGTTTGCCACCGTCGGCGAGCGCCGACGCTTTTGGGAGAAACTGTTTGTTAACGACAGGCTGGCGCAGTCGCTGGCCAACGAGGACCGCCAGGCCGTCGCTGACGCCACGGAGCAGCTGCTGACCGAGCCGCTGGATCATCGCGGTGAAGTGGTACTGGTAGGCGCCGGCCCCGGCGACGCCGGACTGCTGACCCTCAAAGGCCTGCAGCAAATACAGCAGGCCGATGTCGTGGTTTATGACCGCCTGGTCTCCGACGATATCATGAATCTGGTGCGCCGCGATGCCGACCGGGTCTTCGTGGGTAAACGCTCGGGCTACCACTGCGTACCGCAGGAAGAGATTAACCAGATTCTGCTGCGCGAAGCCCAGGGGGGGAAACGCGTTGTACGACTGAAAGGCGGCGATCCGTTTATCTTTGGCCGCGGTGGCGAAGAGCTGGAAACCTTGTGCCATGCCGGTATTCCGTTCTCCGTTGTACCGGGAATTACCGCGGCCTCAGGCTGTTCCGCCTACTCGGGCATTCCCCTGACCCACCGGGATTTTGCCCAGGGCGTGCGCCTGGTTACCGGCCACCTTAAGACCGGCGGCGAGCTGGACTGGGAAAACCTGGCGGTTGAAAAGCAAACCCTGGTGTTTTATATGGGCCTGAACCAGGCCCCGGCGATCCGGGAAAAACTGATTGCCCACGGCATGGCGGCGGATATGCCCGCAGCCATCGTTGAAAACGGAACGGCGATAACGCAGAAGGTTGTCACCGGCACGTTAGAGCAATTGGATATTCTGGCCCAGCAAATGGCCAGCCCGGCGCTGATTATTGTCGGCCGCGTGGTCGGCCTGCGCGATAAGCTAAACTGGTTCTCCAACCATTAATGACGCTGATGTAGCTCAAAACCGCTCACAAATTAAAAAGCCGGATGCATTGCACCCGGCTTTTTATTGCGCTGAGACCAGCAAATTGCTCAAGGCTTAGCGACGAAACCAATCGCTTCGTAAACCGCTTTCAGGGTAACGGAAGCGCGAGCGCTGGCTTTCTCCGCACCCTCTTTCATGACCTGATTGAGGAATGCTTCATCACCGCGGAATCGGTGATAACGCTCCTGCAGTTCGGTCAGCATGCCGGAAACGGCTTCAGCCACTTCGCCCTTCAGGTGACCGTACATTTTGCCTTCAAAATGCTGCTCCAGCTCTGGAATGCTCTGTCCGGTAACGGCAGAGAGGATGTCCAGCAGGTTCGAGACGCCCGCTTTGTTCTGGATGTCGTAGCGAACAACCGGCGGCTCGTCGGAGTCGGTGACCGCGCGTTTGATCTTCTTCACCACCGATTTCGGGTCTTCCAGCAGGCCGATAACGTTGTTGCGGTTATCATCTGACTTGGACATCTTTTTGGTCGGCTCCAGCAGCGACATCACGCGCGCGCCGGATTTTGGAATAAACGGTTCCGGCACTTTAAACACGTCGCCGTAGATAGCGTTGAAACGCTGGGCGACATCGCGGCTCAGCTCCAGGTGCTGTTTCTGGTCTTCGCCAACCGGGACCTGGTTAGTCTGATACAGCAGAATGTCGGCAGCCATCAGTACCGGATAGTCAAACAGACCGGCGTTAATGTTTTCCGCATAGCGCGATGACTTGTCTTTAAACTGGGTCATACGGCTCAGTTCGCCGAAATAGGTGTAGCAGTTCAGCGCCCAGCCGAGCTGCGCGTGCTCCGGCACGTGGGACTGAACGAAGATGGTGCTTTTTTGCGGGTCGATACCGCACGCCAGATACAGCGCCAGCGTGTCCAGCGTGGCCTTACGCAGCTGCTGCGGGTCCTGACGAACGGTAATCGCGTGCTGGTCAACGATGCAGTAAATGCAGTGGTAATCGTCCTGCATGTTTACCCACTGACGCAGCGCACCCATATAGTTGCCAATGGTCAATTCACCGGAGGGCTGTGCGCCACTAAAAACGATGGGCTTAGTCATTTTTTATTCCTGAGTTTCACTGTACGGTAGCCCGAAAGCGGGCAAGAGTTCATTAAATTGGTCAAAGATATAATCCGGCTCGCTCAGCGAAATCGGCTCGCCGTAGTTGTAGCCGTAGGTCAGGCCGATCGAGCTGCAGCCCGCGGCCTTCGCGGCCTGAATATCGTTGCGCGAGTCGCCAACGAACAGCAGCTCCGCGGGTGCCAGCCCCAGTTTCTCCGCGACCAGAAGCAGCGGTTCCGGGTGCGGTTTTTTGTTTTTTACATCATCGCCGCCGATAACAACGGTAAAATATTTCGCGATATCCAGCGACGCCAGAATCGGCGCGACAAACGGCGTCGGTTTATTGGTTACCAGCGCCAGCGGCAGACCCTTTGCGTGCAGCGCGCCCAGCGTATCGGCAACGGCGGGAAACAAAAAGCTCCCCTCTTCCGCCACTTCGCCATAGTAGCGGTCGAACAGCTTGCGCAAAATGGCCTGCTGTTCAGCCTGCGGGATATCATCATGATCGACGGAAGGTTTACCCTGCGCCGCTCTCAGCGCCGCGCGCTCCTGACGGGCCCAGGTCAGAGCCCGCTGGATCAGAACGTCCGCGCCGTTGCCAATCCAGGTCACGACACGTTCTTCGCCCGCCATCGGCAGTTCCAGCGCATACAGCGCGTTATCAACGGCAGCGGTCAAGCCCGGCGCGCTATCGACCAGCGTCCCATCGAGATCGAACGCCACGCCGCGAATATTTTGTAACTTATCCATGGCTAACCTTTGCTAATTCGCTACGCATTTGATCGACCACTTTTTTGTAGTCAGGCTGATCGAAAATGGCCGATCCGGCAACAAACATATCCGCACCGGCTGCGGCAATCTCAGCGATATTGCTGACTTTTACGCCGCCGTCGACTTCCAGACGGATGTCGTAGCCGGATTCATCAATGCGACGACGAACTTCACGCAGTTTTTCCAGGGTGTGCGGAATAAAAGACTGACCGCCAAAGCCTGGGTTGACGGACATCAGCAGGATGACATCCAGCTTATCCATCACGTAGTCGAGGTAGCTCAGGGAAGTGGCCGGGTTAAACACCAGACCGGCTTTACAGCCGTGCTCTTTGATAAGCTGCAGCGTGCGGTCAACGTGTTCAGAAGCTTCCGGATGGAAAGTAATGATGCTGGCGCCCGCGGCGGCAAAATCAGGAACGATGCGGTCAACGGGCTTGACCATCAAATGCACATCAATCGGCGCGGTGATACCGTAATTTCGCAGTGATTTAAGCACCATCGGACCAATGGTCAGATTCGGCACGTAGTGGTTGTCCATCACGTCAAAGTGCACAACATCCGCACCCGCAGCCAACGCATTGGCGGTATCCTCGCCCAGACGGGCAAAATCAGCCGACAGAATCGAAGGGGCAATCAAATACTGCTTCATCCGCATCTCCTTGAAATTTATTTGGTCTTGGGCGGACGGTACAGAGCCAGAAGCTCGTCCACCTTCTTACGTGTACCACCGTTGCTGCTGATGCTGCGTCGAACCTTCACAATATGCGTCTCAGCGGCGTTTTTGTACCACTCCTCAGTGAGCGGCGTGCGATGGTTTGAAATCAGCACTGGAATGCGCTTTTTCATCAGCGATTCCGCCTTTTTAGCCAGCAGCTCCTGCTGCTCCTGGCTAAAGCTATTCGTATGATAAGCCGTAAAATTCGCCGTTGATGACAGCGGCGCATAGGGCGGATCGCAGTAAACAACGGAGCGGTTATCTGCCCGCTTCATGCACTCTTCATAAGATTCACAATGAAACTCTGCATGCTGCGCCTTCTCCGCGAAATGATACAGCTCAGCTTCGGGAAAATAGGGCTTCTTATAGCGACCAAACGGCACGTTAAACTCACCGCGCAGATTGTAGCGACACAGGCCATTGTAGCCATGACGATTCAGATACAGGAACAGCACCGCGCGACGCAACGGCTCCTGACTCTGGTTGAACTCATCACGGAACCGATAATACTGCTCTGCGACGTTGTTCTCTGGCGTAAACATCTTACGCGCCGCCGTAACATAGTCATCGGTACGCAGCTTGACGATGTTATACAGACTAATCAAATCACTATTGATATCAGCGAGGATATAACGAGAAAAGTCGGTATTCAGAAATACCGACCCGGCGCCTACAAAAGGCTCAATCAAGCAGTCGCCCTGCGGCAAATGCTTTTTAATATCGTCAAGCAGGGGGTATTTACCCCCTGCCCATTTCAGAAAAGCGCGATTCTTTTTCATGCTGCCTAACTAATTACACATTCTCCGGCTGTGGAGAAAGCTCCGACAGCATCCTGCGCTTCAGACTACACTGCGGCATTATTTCAGGTCAGACTGAACCTGATGCAGCGGTTTTGCCCACGGATTTTTTGCCTGTACATCTGCTGGCAGCGTAGCAACAGCACGTTTCGCTTCATCTTTCGAAGCGTAGATGCCGCTCACCAGTACATACCAGGGCTGACCGTTACGCGTAGTCTCATAGACAACATATTTTTCCAGCTTCTCTTTCTTCGCCCAACTGTTGAGGTTGTTGTAGTTAGAAGAGCTGCTGAGCTGCAGCGTGTAGTGACCGGACGGCGCAGACTTCATCGAACTGACGTCACCCGCACTTTTACCCGTAGCAGCCGGAGCGGCAGCGGCAGTTGCTGCTGGCGCGGTGGTCGCGGCTGGTTTGGCCTGGGCAGTTGCGGCAGGCTTAGTCGGCTGCGCGGCTGCCGGCGTCGTGGTCGCGACGTTTTCGACACGCTTAGGCTGGACCGCTGCCGGCTTCGGCTGGGTCGGCGCTTTCGCCGTGGCCTGCGGTTTCGGTTCGATAACCGTATGCTTACGCTCCGCCGGGCGCGGTGTCGCCGCCGTCTGACGCTCTGTCGTCGCCTGGCGCGGGGCCGCGGTGCCATTGCGCACTGGCGCAACGGTGGCAGGTTCAGTTGGCAGAGTAGAATTCGCGACCGCGCTATCAATCTGACCCTGCTGCTGGGTCAGCGCATTGTTCAGATCGCCCTGAACCTCAACGCGCTGCTGGCCTTGGGGTTCAGCCGTCGCCTGACCTTGAGTCGGGTTAGACGCGATAGGCGGCAGAGAAACATCCTGCGGCTGCGCGTTGTTTGCCGCTGATGAATCCTGAGCAGCAGGCTGGGTATTATTATTGTCCTGCTCGCCGGACAGGTTGATGCTCTTCTCGCCGGAAGCCGTTTGCTCGCTGGATGAGGATGGTGATTTCAGCGCGGAACCCACGCCAACGATCAGCAGCAGCAGAACGAGGATCCCCACGCCCATCATGATGTACTGACGGGAAGCCGGTTTCGCAGGCGCCTTCTTACGCTTACGAGGACGACGCTCAACCTGACGCTCTTCGTCATCGTCTTCGTCAGACTCTACTTCTTCTTCGTATTCTTCATACTGTTCTTCATCGCGCTCACGGCGTGCTTTGCTGCCGCGCGTCGGGCGGCCATCGTCAGCATCATCAAGTTCGACATCATCAAAATTGATTTGCGGATCGGCATCACGCTCTGAAGACTGACGAGAACGACCAGTACGACGATCGCTGCGATCGGCTTTCATATCGTCTTCTGGTTTTAATTCATCCATTTAACACCCCACTAAAAGGCTTATGCTCACGACTATTGCACGTCACCCGAAATGATAACGCCGCGCGAACGCGGCCAGACCTTCTTATTGTTGCGCCTGCTGAGTATCAGCAATCGCGCCAAGAACAACATCATGCGGGACTCCGCCGCGTATCTCGCTCTTCCCTATCGCGAGGGGTAGCACCAGCCGCATCTCGCCCGCCAGCACCTTTTTATCACGCATCATATGGGGCAAATACGCCTCTGCTGCCATCTCCTGCGGGCCACTTACCGGCAAGCCAGCACGCTGCAGCAGATGAATAATGCGCTGCGTATCCTGCGGATTAAACCGCCCCAGACGTTCGGATGCACGCGCCGCCATCACCATACCGGCAGCGACCGCTTCACCATGTAACCAGTTACCGTAGCCCATCTCAGCTTCGATAGCATGACCAAAAGTATGGCCAAGATTGAGTAAAGCACGTAACCCGGTTTCGCGCTCGTCGGCGGCGACAACTTCAGCTTTCAGCTCACAGCAGCGACGGATACAGTACGCCATCGCTTTTTCATCCAGCGCCAGCAATGCATCAATATTATTTTCCAGCCAGTCGAAGAATTCGCCGTCAAGAATAACGCCGTACTTGATCACTTCAGCCAGGCCGGAAGAGAGCTCACGCTTCGGCAGCGTTTTGAGACAGTTAAGATCGACAACAACAGAAACCGGCTGCCAGAAGGCGCCAATCATGTTTTTGCCGAGAGGATGGTTGACGGCCGTTTTGCCGCCGACCGAAGAATCCACCTGCGACAGCAGAGTGGTAGGAACCTGAATAAAGCGCACGCCACGCTGGTAGCTGGCCGCTGCAAATCCCGTTAAATCACCAATCACCCCACCGCCGAGCGCCACTAACGTCGTGTCGCGGCCGTGTGGTTTTTGCAATAGCGCGGTAAAAACGGTATCCATCACCGCCAGGCTTTTAAACTGCTCGCCGTCGGGAAGAATCACGCTATCGACTTTTACGCCCGCTTGCTCAAGTACGGAGCGTACGGTATCCAGATAAAGCGGCGCCAGCGTTTCATTGGTGACCAGCATGACCTGGTCGCCTGATTTCAGTGGCAGGAAGGAAGCTGGATCGTTAAACAAACCAGCCGCGATGGTAATCGGGTAACTACGTTCCCCGAGGGTTACAGTAAGCCTCTCCATAACGCGACGTCCACCTCAGTTGCTTTTACTCTGACGCACTTTATTAAGCCAGAATCAATTGCTTTCCAGCATATGAATAATCTGGTTTGCTACCACTTTCGCGCTTTGATCGTCAGTGCGGATAGTGACATCTGCAATCTCTTCGTACAGCGGATTGCGTTCATCCGCCAGCGCTTCCAGTACTTCGCGAGGCGGAGCATCAACCTGCAGCAAAGGACGCTTTTTATCGCGCTGCGTACGGGCAAGCTGCTTTTCGATAGTTGTTTCCAGGTAGACCACCACGCCGCGGGCGGAGAGACGGTTACGCGTTTCACGGGATTTTACAGAGCCACCGCCGGTTGCCAGCACGATTCCCTGTTTTTCCGTCAACTCATTGATGATTTTTTCTTCACGGTCGCGGAAGCCGTCTTCGCCTTCTACATCAAAGACCCAACCCACATCTGCGCCAGTGCGTTTCTCAATTTCTTGATCGGAATCGTAAAATTCCATGTTGAGCTGTTGGGCTAACTGGCGCCCAATAGTGCTTTTGCCGGCACCCATAGGCCCAACCAGAAAGATATTGCGTTTCTCTGCCATTTTTTCGGTACTACTAAGACTATTCGTTAATGGTAAACCCGCTTCGCAGACACCCAGCGCAGCAGGACATGAACTGAAACCTCATATGCAATTAGAGCGAGAGTCAGACTAAAAATTATCTCAATACTCCGGCTGGTTTGGCAACAGAATAAATCACCGGACAAGAAAGGGAGGATTGATGTCGTACCCGACTCTCAAATCGGTACCCCTTGTATGCTAAATCCGTCCTCACGTCAAACACCTGAAACGTGTTTAGCATGAAAAACCCGCTTAATGCACTGCCAGAATACGTGGAGTGATGAAGACAACCAGTTCACGTCGTTCGTTATCCTTACCGTCACGGCGAAATAACTGACCAAGCCAGGGGATGTCGCTAAGGAGAGGAATACCATCGCGAGACGTTTTATTTTTCTGCGCAAAGATCCCGCCTAACGCCAGGGTCTCGCCGCTTTTCATTTCAACCTGCGTTTCTATTTCTTGTTTATCGATAGCCAGCGCTTCACCATTTTCCTGTTTGAGCACCTGGCCCGGCGTATTTTCGCTAATCCTGAGTTTTAAACGCACGCGATCGTGATGCAGCACCGTCGGCGTCACCTCCATCCCCAGCACCGCCTCTTTAAACTCAACGGAGGTCGCCCCGCTTTCGCCGCTGGAGACCTGATAAGGTATCTCGCTGCCCTGCTTAATGCTGGCGGGCTGCATATGGGAAGCCAACAGCCGAGGGCTGGCGATAATGTCCACCTGCTGCTTCTGCTCAAGCGCGGAAAGTTCCAGCTCCAGAAGCCGCCCGCTGATGCGGCCGATGTTAAACCCGGCCCTCGTGCTGGCATCCCCTACCGCCAGGTTGCTGCTCAAGGTGGTTAATTTACCGGAGCCCGGCGGGCTGCTGGCGTCGGCCAGGCTCCACTTAACGCCCAGTTCGCGCAGGCTGGTTTCGCTCATTGAGACGATGTGCGCCGCCAGCTCAACCTGGCCGACGGGCACATCCATTTCCCGGGCCCACGCTTTTAACGCCGGGAGGTGCCGGGCATCATCACGAATCAACAGGCGGTTGGTTCGCTTATCGACCATCATATGCCCGCGAGCGCTGAGCAGTTTTTCACCCGCCTTCGCCAAATCTTCTGCATCCGCATAATGCAAGGTCACGCTATACCCCTGCAAAGGAAGATTCTGCAGACGCTTTGCTTTTTCCGCTTCCAGCTGCAGCTGCTGCGCCTTTTGCCACGCCTGAGTGTGCACGTACAGGACCGAACCTTGCTGAGTCAGGGCCAGACCGGCGCTGTCGATAACCGAGCGCAGCGCCTGTAACCAGGGCACCTCCTTCAGATGAAGAGATACCGTACCGCTGACGTCAGGAGCCACCACGAGATTTTTTTGCTTCAGCTCCGCCAGCGTTTGCAGTACCTGAGACACCGGCGCATCATCGACGACCAGCGACACGGGAAGATCCTTTTTGGCCGCGACGACCATCAGCGGCAGGAGCAGAAACAGCAGGCTTGTCCATCGCATTATTCTTTATTCCCTTTCGCAGCCAGACCCACTGTGCGGGTTCACACCCAGGACCGGTTGATATTGTCATTTTCTCTGGCGTCAGGCGCGTCACCCGCCAGCCCGTGGGCAAAATCGCCTCCGCCCTCACGCGACGCCATTTCCCGGCGCTATCCTGCACGATACCCATAAGCGCCAGCGAATCGCCGATAGCACCGCCGTAGCGCCACTGGCTAAGCTGCGCCGTCCGGCAGCGGTCCACCGGGGGCTGAAACGGATCGCGCTCTTCAGCCAGCAGCGGGAGCGGGAACAGCAGCCAACACCACCATTTAAGGCGCATCTTCCGCCTCCAGATGCAGAGTCAACCGTAACGCCTGCTTTTCCGGCTGCAGGGAGAAAGCCGTAGCGCGCATCCCGCAGCGAGCCAGCCAGGAAAAGAGCGCGGGCACCGCTTGCCAGTCAACAGCCAGCTGCATCTCGCCTGCGGAGCCCCCTGGCCGCCAGGCGATAAGCGTCGCCCCGGCAATCGGAAGATCAATAGGCGTAAAAACCTGGGTCGCGTCTTCCTCCATGCCGGCGGTCTGTAAAGCGCTACGCAGCGGCAGCAGTTTTCGCCACTGCGCCTGTACCTGCGGCGAGCGCCCCGCCGACGTTTCTGCCTGGAGAGGCAGCAGTAGCCAGAACCCGATTACGGCGATGAGGACCAGAGCGACGGATATCATGAACAGATATTTGCGCCCCGTCAGCCAACGTTCAACGTCCCACTGCATTGTCGTCCTCTTCGGCCATGGAAAAGTGAAATAACCAGCGCCCTTCGCTGTCGCGGTGCGTTTCTCCCGCCTTTGGCGGACGCAAGCCGGCAACGCTCCCCAGCGCCTTTTCAAGCTCAGCCAGCCCCTTTAGATGCAACGTGAGTCCGCTCAGTACCAGGGTATTCTGTCGGTATTCCAGCAGCGTTAACCAGGCGTGCTCCGGCATACGCGACGCTATCGCCTGTAACGTTGGCTGCCAGGCTGCGGTTCTCTCGCGCCGCAGATAGCGCAGGCGCCGTTGTTCCTGCTGCTGCAGGCGCTGGCGCATGGCGCGTTCACGCTGCTGTAATGCGCTATAAAGCAGGTCGTCAGCGCTTATCCTCGCCGTTTCAAGCGAGTGGCTGGCCCGTTTGTTGAGCCGTGAGGCGAGGATCGCCACAAGCAGAATAAGTAGCAAACCCACAATCAGCAGTCCTGCCATCCGCAGACGTTGCCGTCGACGCGTTTCGCGCCAGGGAAGGAAGTTAACGATGTGGCTCATGGCTGACCCGCTCCCAGCGCCAGGCCGAGGGCAACGGTAAAGCTATCGCCACGGGCCGGGAGCGGGGGCTGCAGGCGATGAATGACGCTCCATGCGTCAAAATTCTGCCCGTCGAGCGAGGCAGAGTTGCAAAGGCGAAACTCTCCGGCGTTCACCCGGGAAACCAGGCCGGGAAAAGAGGGTACGTCGCTGCATGGACAGCATCCCCAGCTATCGGCGGTCGCCCAAAGCCAGCTCGCTTCGTCACGCCACGCCAGCCCCTGAACCTCGACGGGCAGCCAGGGGAAAAAGGCGCCAAGCGCGCTGGCGTCCGGCACAATTCCGACCACCTTCAGCTTAAGGCGGCTTGCCAGCTGGCCGAGGACGTTAATATCCAGGCGCTGCGCGGCGGTGACCCGCCAGCCATCGGCCGCTCTGGCGTCCACATAATCGACGCAGAGCGATGACGCGGGCATTTCCAGCTGCTGCGCCATCGCGCTGGCGATCCAGGTCGCCTGCTCGCTTTCTCGTAATGAAATCTGCGGGCGCGGAAGCTGCTTTTGCAGCGTTCGCGCCGCCGGGAAGGCAATACACGCCTGATGCTGCAAAGGCAGCTCCCGCCGCCAGGGCTGCAGCTGGCGGGCCAGCGACTCAACGTCCACCACGATGCCCTGCCGCACGGTGCCGGGCATCAGCGGGATACTCCACCAGCGACGTAGCGCCCAGCGTGAACGCTCGAGTAATAACGCGACGATAGCAATATGGTCCTGCTGAATATGCATTCCTATGCGCCAGTTTCTAAAAGCCATGCCTACGATCTCCTTATCCGCCGATATGCTTCGCTATATCAATGCTCCAGGCTTGCCTTTATACTACTGCGCGTTTGTTTATAAACTGCCCAATGAAAACTAAATGAGAAATCTCCGGTGAAGTTCGTAAAGTATCTTTTTATCCTTGCAGTCTGTTGCGTACTGCTGGGAGCAGGCTCGATTTTTGGTCTCTATAAATATATAGAGCCGCAGCTCCCCGACGTCGCAACCCTGAAGGATGTGCGCCTGCAGATCCCGATGCAGGTCTATAGCGCGGATGGCGAGCTGATTGCGCAATATGGCGAAAAACGCCGTATTCCCGTCACGCTGCAGCAAATGCCGCCTGAGCTGATAAAAGCGTTTATCGCCACCGAAGATAGCCGTTTTTATGAGCACCATGGCGTTGACCCGGTCGGGATTTTCCGCGCGGCCAGCGTCGCGATGTTCTCCGGCCACGCCTCGCAGGGCGCCAGTACGATTACTCAGCAGCTGGCGCGCAACTTCTTCCTGAGCCCTGAGAAGACGCTGATGCGTAAGGTGAAAGAAGCCTTCCTCGCGATCCGCATCGAGCAGTTGCTCAATAAAGATGAAATCCTTGAGCTGTACCTGAACAAAATCTATCTTGGCTACCGCGCCTACGGCGTCGGCGCGGCCGCGCAGGTCTATTTTGGGAAATCCGTCGACCAGCTTACGCTGAGCGAAATGGCGGTCATTGCGGGCCTGCCTAAAGCGCCGTCGACGTTTAACCCGCTCTACTCCATGGATCGCGCAACCGCCCGCCGCAACGTTGTTCTCTCACGGATGCTGAGCGAAGGCTACATCACGCAGTCGCAGTACGATCAGGCGCGTAGCCAGACGATTGACGCCAGCTACCATACGCCGGAAATCGCCTTCTCCTCCCCGTATCTTAGCGAAATGGTGCGTCAGGAAATGGTCAGCCGCTACGGCGAGCAGGCTTATGAAGACGGTTATCGCGTCTACACCACCATTACCCGTAAAAATCAGCAGGCAGCCCAGCAGGCGGTGCGGAATAACGTGCTGGATTATGATATGCGCCACGGCTATCGCGGCCCGGAAAAGGTGCTGTGGAAGGTGGGCGAAACGCCGTGGGATAACCAGAAAATCCTCGATACCCTGAAAAAAACCCCGAGTACCGGACCGCTCTCTCCGGCGGTAGTCACTTCGGCAAGCCCGCAGGAAGCCGTCGCACTCATGAGCAACGGCACCTCGGTGTCGCTGAATATGGAAGGCGTCCGCTGGGCGCGTCGGTTTATCTCTGATACCCAACAGGGCGCCACGCCGCGTAAAGTGAACGATGTGGTACAGGCCGGGCAGCAGGTGTGGGTTCGCCAGGTGGGTAGCAGCTGGTGGCTATCGCAGGTGCCTGATGTCAACTCGGCGCTGGTATCGATCAACCCGCAAAACGGGGCGATCATTGCGCTGGTCGGCGGCTTCGATTTCAACCAGAGCAAGTTCAACCGCGCGACTCAGGCGCTGCGCCAGGTCGGTTCTAACATTAAGCCGTTCCTCTACACAGCGGCAATGGATAAAGGCTTAACGCTGGCGAGCATGCTCAACGATGTGCCGATTTCCCGCTGGGATGCCGGCTCCGGCTCCGACTGGCGGCCAAAAAACTCCCCGCCGCAGTATGCGGGCCCTATCCGCCTGCGTCAGGGGCTGGGTCAATCAAAGAACGTTGTCATGGTTCGCGCGATGCGCGCCATGGGCGTGGACTACGCGGCTGAGTATCTCCAGCGCTTCGGCTTCCCGGCGCAGAACATCGTGCGGACAGAATCGCTGGCGCTGGGCTCCGCGTCTTTCACCCCGCTTCAGGTTGCTCGCGGCTATTCGGTGATGGCTAACGGCGGTTTCCTGGTCAGCCCTTATTTCATCAGCAAAATCGAGAACGATCAGGGCGGCGTCATTTTTGAAGAGCGGCCAAAAATTGCCTGCCCGCAGTGCAATATTCCGGTGATTTATGGCGATACGCCGAAGTCCGATGTGCTCGAGAACAAAGACGTTGAGGACGTAGCGACCTCTCAGGACCCGCAAAACCCCGGCGTTCCTCCGCAGCCGCAGCTGGCGCAGGCGAACCAGTCGCTGGTGGCGCAAAGTGGCGCACCGGAGTATGCGCCGCACGTGATCAACACCCCGCTGGCGTTCCTGATTAAAAGCGCCCTGAACACTAATATCTTCGGCGAACCGGGCTGGATGGGCACCGGCTGGCGAGCGGGACGCGATCTGCAGCGTCACGATATCGGCGGCAAAACCGGGACCACCAACAGTTCAAAAGATGCGTGGTTCTCGGGCTACGGCCCTGGCGTGGTGACGTCGGTATGGATTGGCTTCGATGACCACCGTCGCGACCTTGGCCGCACCACCGCCTCCGGGGCAATCAAAGATCAGATATCGGGCTATGAAGGCGGCGCCAAAAGCGCTCAGCCGGCCTGGGATGACTTTATGAAAAACGTGCTGCAAGGCGTACCGGAAGAACCGCTTACGCCGCCGCCGGGTATTATTACGGTCAACATTGACCGCAGTACCGGTCAGTTGGCCAGCGGCGGTAACAGCCGCGCTGAGTACTTTATTGAGGGCACTCAGCCTACCCAGCAGGCGGTTCATGAAGTCGGCACCACCATTACCGATGGCGGGGGGGAAACCCACGAACTGTTCTGACAAAAAAAGCGCCTGCGGGCGCTTTTTTTTGGCTGACGGAAAACCGGTTGTAGATATCGTGCCACGGCTGGCGCCTTTACCACGACCTACCGCAACGGCTCCGTGGGGCCCGCCGTGGGGCATTTTTCGTTATCCGGGAGTGACGTTACAGCCGCCCCTGAGCCTGCAGCCATTCGCGCAGCAGGAACAGCGCGCTAACGTTACGCGCTTCGTTAAAGTCTTCTTCATCAAGCAGCGTCATCAGCTGCGACAGCGGCCAGCGAACCTGGGGCAGCGGCTCGGGCTCGTCGCCGGGCAGCGATTCCGGATAAAGATCTTCCGCCACCAGAATGTTCATCTTGCTGGAGAAGTAGGAGGGGGCCATGCTCAGCTTTTTCAAAAACGTCAGTTTTTGCGCGCCAAAGCCGACCTCTTCTTTTAGCTCGCGGTTGGCGGCCTCCAGTACGCTTTCACCCGGATCGATCAGACCTTTTGAGAAGCCCAGTTCATAGGATTCCGTACCGACAGCGTATTCGCGAATCAAGATTATATGGTCATCGACAATCGGCACAATCATCACGGCTTCACGGGTAGAAGGCCGCATCCGTTCATACACTCGGCGCACGCCGTTGCTGAACTCGAGGTCCACGCTTTCAACATTAAAAAGGCGCGAGCGCGCGACTGTTTCAACGTTGAGAATAGTGGGTTTTTGTAATGATTTGCTCATTGTCATCGGTCTATGCTGTGATTACAGCGGCCATTGTGCGATACGCAGCACGGTTTCGGCAATCCTAATCGCTACTAATTTACATAGTTGCAACTTTCCCGTCCCGAGCCCGATTATCACAATGACTAAAAAGTCAATAGGTTGAATAGTATTTGAGAATATACTGATTCCTGGATTTTAACGTTTTTGATAAGGTTGTATGCTGCTGCTTTGCATAAGAGATGTTCCCGCTTTAACAGAGTGCCGATTGCGACGGCTGTTTTACCTCCATTGATGAATGGCAACCGACGATACCAGTAAGAAAAGAATAACTATGATGGGATGGGCATGGGCACCTTTCTGATATTTTTGATAGCTCTGCTAATCTGCGCATTGCTTATCGGGTGGTGGTATCGCACGCATGCAAGACGTCGTCGCCTGCCGCTGCTGCAGGCCTTTAGCGATGCCGCGACGCGCAAGCTTTCCGATGAAGAGCGCAGCGCCGTAGAAAAATACCTCGACCGTCTCAGCCGCAACCAGCAGCTGCCGGCATCAGGCGCCAGCAGCGCGCCGGTAAACCTGACCCTGAACGAACAGAGCGGCACCGTTTATAGCGTCACCCGAGCCATCACTCGCTACGGCATCACCACCGACGACCTCAACAAATGGCGCTACTTTCTTGATTCCGTGGAAATTCATCTTCCCCCCTTCTGGGAACAACACATCAATGATGAAAACAGCGTCGAATTAATCTCCACCGATAGCCTGCCGCTGGTGATTGCTCTCAACGGGCAAACCCTCAGCGACTACCCGCACGAGTCCCGAGGGTTGGCGCTTGAAAAATCCTCCGTGCCTCAGGCTTCCATCCGCGGAGAAGAGAGCGAACAAATTGAGCTGCTGAACATCCGCCCGGAAACCCCTGAAGAGTACGCGCTCAGCCGCCCTGACGGTCTGCGCGAAGCCATCCTGGTGGTCACCGCTTTCCTGCTGTTTTATTGCAGCCTGATGACTCCCAACGTTTTTTCCCCCTGGCTACTGGGCGGCGGGTTGCTTCTCCTGCTTGCGGGCATATGGGGTATTTACGCCCCCCCACGTAAAACATCGCTGCGGGAAATTCACTGCCTGCGCGGCATGCCTAAACGCTGGGGGCTGTTTGGTGAAAACGACCAGGAACATATCAATAATATTTCCCTCGGCATTATCGATCTTATCTACCCGCGCCACTGGCAGCCGTGGATCGCGCAGGACCTCGGCCAACAAACGGATATCGACATCTATCTTAGCCGCCACGTTGTCCGCCAGGGGCGCTTCCTGTCGCTGCATGATGAGGTGAAAAATTTCCCGCTTCAGTACTGGCTCCGCAGCGCGATTATCGCCCTGGGCGCGCTGCTGGTCGTCGTGATGCTGTGGGCCAGCGTACCGCTGAATATGCCCTTTAAATTCACCCTTTCATGGCTCAAGGGCGCACAAACTATCGAAGCCACGACGGTTGCCCAGCTGGAGAAGTCAAAGATTCGCATCGGCGACACGCTGCGCCTGAAAGGCACTGGAATGTGCAACATCCACTCGCCGGGCGCCTGGACGGCAAAAGAGAACTCGCCGTTTATGCCGTTCGATTGTTCACAAATCGTCTGGAATGATGCCCCTCCCCTGCCGCTGCCGGAGTCAGATATCGTCAGTAAAGCCACCGCCCTGATGCAGACCGTTCAGCGCCAGCTCCATCCCGAATCCGATGACGATTCGCGCGTCAGCCCGGCGCTGCGTTCCGCCATTCAGAAGTCAGGCATGGTGCTGCTGGATGACTTTGGCGATATCGTCACCAAAACTAACGACCTGTGCTCTGCGAAAGACGATTGCGTTCGTTTGAAGAATGCGCTGGTTAACCTCGGTAATACCCGCAACTGGGAAACCCTGACCAAACGCGCAAACGCGGGTAAGCTGGATGGCGTCAACGTCCTGTTACGCCCGGTAAGCGCGGAGTCGCTGGAGAATCTGGTCACCACCTCCACCGCCCCGTTCATCAGCCGTGAAACCTCGCGCGCGGCGCAGGCGCTGAATAGCCCGGCGCCCGGCGGTTTCCTGATTGCCAGCGAT
This sequence comes from Klebsiella sp. GW_Kp182, assembly GCF_040062275.1. Taxonomy (NCBI): domain Bacteria; kingdom Pseudomonadati; phylum Pseudomonadota; class Gammaproteobacteria; order Enterobacterales; family Enterobacteriaceae; genus Klebsiella; species Klebsiella sp. GW_Kp182. Next base: position 48,274 of record NZ_JBEAFQ010000043.1, read on the forward strand.
GAAGGCAGCGACCTGGTGAATCAGCCATGGCCAGGCACCGGGTTATACGACTTCCCTGCACACCAGCAGTGGAGCGAACTGCAGCGCCTGGCGGGCATGTTAATGCATACGCCGTTCCAGGCAGAAGGCATCGTCACCAATCTTTATACCGATGCCAACGGGACGCAGCACATCAACCTGCATCGTATTCCCGATCGCACCGGTCTGTGGCGCTATCTCGGCACCACGCTGCTGCTACTGACCATGCTGGGCTGTACGGCGTATCACGGCCTCCAGGCTTTTCGTCGCTATCAGCGCCATCGCCAGCGTCAGGAAGAGATTCAGAAATACTACGAAAGCTGCCTGAATCCGGATCTCCTTTCCTCGCCGGACCCGCAAGAATAATTTTCTGCGCGACCGGGTATGATACCCTGTCGCGCAATTTCCCCCTCGCTGGAGACTCACCATGCATTTTGATATCGCCTGGCAGGAGGTTGATACCGTTCTGCTGGATATGGACGGCACGCTGCTCGACCTCGCCTTCGACAACTACTTCTGGCAAAAACTGGTGCCGGAAACCTGGGGCGCCGCGCGGGGTCTCAACCTGCAGGAAGCCAGGGACGCAATGCGCCAGGAGTACCACGCGGTGCAACATACGCTAAACTGGTACTGCCTGGACTACTGGAGCGAGCGCCTGGGTTTGGATATTTGCGCGATGACCAGCGAGCAGGGGCCAAGGGCCGCGCTGCGTGAAGATACCGTGCCGTTCCTCGAGGCGCTAAAAAACAGCGGCAAACGGCGGATTTTGCTGACCAACGCCCATCCGCATAATCTGGCGGTGAAGCTAAAGCACACCGGGCTGGATGCACACCTTGATTTATTGCTTTCCACCCACACATTTGGTTATCCGAAAGAAGATCAGCGGCTGTGGCACGCCGTGGCTGAAGAAACCGGCTTCGACGCGCGTAATACGCTCTTCGTCGACGATAACGAGGCGATTCTGGACGCGGCGGCGGAGTACGGCATCCGCTATTGCCTCGGTATCACCAACCCCGATTCCGGGCTGGCGGAAAAAAGCTACGCTCGCCATCCGGGGTTGAATGACTACCGGCATCTGATCCCCTCGCTGACCCTATAACAGGAGAGGCCATGAAAGAAAAACCCGTCGAAGCCGTCAGGCTGGACAAATGGCTGTGGGCGGCCCGCATTTATAAAACCCGTGCGCTGGCGCGCGAGATGATTGAAGGCGGCAAGGTGCACTATAACGGACAACGCAGTAAGCCGGGCAAAGTGGTCGAGCTGAACGCGACCCTGCTGCTTCGCCAGGGCAATGACGAACGAACCATCGTGGTAAAGGGCATTACCGAACAGCGCAGACCCGCCAGTGAAGCCGTCGCGCTTTATGAAGAGACGGCGGAGAGCATCGAGAAACGCGAGAAAATGGCGCTGGCGCGGAAGATGAACGCGTTAACCATGCCGCATCCCGACAGGCGACCGGATAAGAAAGAGCGCCGCGACCTGATGAGATTTAAACACGGCGATAGTGAATAACTGTGGCCCGCAAGAGAGATGATTATGACTCAACACGATCAATTACACCGCTATCTGTTTGAAAACTATGCCGTACGCGGTGAGCTGGTAACCGTTTCAGAAACTTTAGAACAGATTCTGACCAACCATAGCTACCCGCAGCCGGTGAAAACCGTGCTGGCGGAACTGCTGGTTGCCACCAGCCTGCTGACCGCCACGCTGAAGTTCGCCGGCGATATTACCGTTCAGCTGCAGGGCGATGGCCCGCTGTCGCTGGCGGTGATCAACGGCAACAACCAGCAGCAGATGCGCGGTGTAGCCCGCGTCCAGGGCGAGATCCCGGAAGGGGCGGACCTGAAAACCATGGTCGGTAACGGATATCTGGTCATTACCATCTCTCCGGAAGAGGGCGAGCGCTATCAGGGCGTGGTCGGTCTCGAGGGGGATACCCTTGCGGCCTGCCTCGAAGATTACTTCCAGCGCTCCGAACAGCTGCCGACCCGACTGATCATTCGTAGCGGTGAACACGACGGTAAACCGATGGCCGGCGGCATGCTGCTGCAGGTTCTGCCGGCGCAGGACGCACAGGCGGCGGATTTCGAACATCTGAGCACCCTGACTGAGACCATCAAAGCTGAAGAGCTGTTTACCCTGCCAGCGAACGATGTGCTCTGGCGCTTGTATCACGAAGAAGAAGTCACCGTTTACGAGCCGCAGAACGTCGAGTTTAAATGCACCTGCTCTCGCGAGCGCTGCGCCGGCGCGCTGAAAACGCTGCCGGATGAGGAGATCGATAGCATCCTGGCCGATGAAGGTGAAATCGATATGCACTGCGACTACTGCGGTAATCACTACATCTTTAATGCGATGGATATTGCCGAAATTCGTAACAACGCCTCCCCGGCCGACCCGCAGCTCCACTAATCATCGCTTCGTCAGGCGCGGTTTCCCTTTTCGCGCCTGGCGTCAACGCTTTTTCTGCGCGTGGTGAATCGATTCCCCATGAAAGAGTTACGTAATTTTCTTTCAGGTAAGCGATTACATTCACATTTCAACAGTTTTTTTAATTACTTTTTAACCATTAAGAAACATCTACCCCCAACTATGCCCCAATTCCTGAGATAATCCCCTACGCCTCGTGACAGGAGTCACAACGTTTTTCGTAAGTCCGCCGTTTGTCGAGATACGTAAATCTATGAGCCTGGTCGCGGTCTATACCCCGTAATAAACCCTACAATTTAAAGCAGTACATATTGGCTAAGGAGCAGTGACATGCGCGTTAATAATGGTTTAACCCCGCAGGATCTCAAGGCTTATGGTATCAATGACGTCCAGGATATCGTTCATAACCCCAGCTACGACACTTTGTATGAAGAAGAGCTCGCCCCCAATCTGGAAGGCTATGAACGTGGCGTATTAACAAATCTTGGTGCAATCGCCGTAGATACCGGTATTTTTACCGGCCGTTCTCCAAAAGATAAGTATATCGTTCGTGACGACACCACCCGCGATACGGTGTGGTGGGCTGATAAAGGCAAAGGCAAGAACGACAACAAGCCGCTCTCTGAGGAAACGTGGCAGCACCTGAAGGGGCTGGTGACCCGCCAGCTCTCCGGCAAGCGTCTGTTTATCGTTGACGCCTTCTGCGGCGCCAATGCCGACACCCGCCTGAGCGTCCGCTTTATTACCGAAGTCGCCTGGCAAGCGCATTTCGTGAAGAACATGTTTATCCGACCAGGCGATGAAGAGCTGGCAAACTTCAAGCCGGACTTCATCGTGATGAACGGCGCCAAGTGCACCAACCCGCAGTGGAAAGAACAGGGTCTGAACTCCGAGAACTTCGTCGCGTTCAACCTGACCGAGCGCATTCAGCTCATCGGCGGCACCTGGTACGGCGGCGAAATGAAAAAAGGGATGTTCTCGATCATGAACTACCTGCTGCCGCTGAAGGGCATCGCCTCCATGCACTGCTCCGCCAACGTAGGGGAAAAAGAGGATGTCGCCATCTTCTTCGGCCTTTCCGGTACCGGCAAGACCACCCTCTCTACCGATCCGAAACGCCGTCTGATTGGCGATGACGAACACGGCTGGGATGACGACGGGGTCTTCAACTTCGAAGGCGGCTGCTACGCCAAGACCATTAAGCTTTCCGAAGCCGCGGAGCCGGATATCTACCATGCGATTCGCCGCGATGCGCTGCTGGAGAACGTGGTGGTGCTGGCCGACGGCACCGTCGATTTTAACGACGGTTCGAAGACCGAAAACACCCGCGTCTCTTATCCGATCAACCATATCGAGAACATCGTTAAGCCGATCTCTAAGGCCGGTCATGCCACCAAGGTTATCTTCCTGACCGCCGACGCCTTTGGCGTCCTGCCGCCGGTTTCTCGCCTGACCGCCGACCAGACCCAGTACCATTTCCTGTCTGGCTTCACCGCCAAACTGGCAGGTACCGAGCGCGGCGTTACGGAGCCGACGCCAACCTTCTCCGCCTGCTTTGGCGCGGCGTTCCTGTCGCTGCACCCGACGCAGTACGCGGAAGTGCTGGTGAAACGCATGCAGGCCTCCGGCGCCCAGGCTTATCTGGTCAACACCGGCTGGAACGGTACCGGTAAACGTATCTCTATCAAAGATACTCGCGCCATTATCGACGCCATTCTTGATGGTTCGCTGGACAACGCCGAAACCTTCACTCTGCCGATGTTTGAGCTGCAGATCCCGACCGAGCTTCCCGGCGTGGATACCCATATCCTTGACCCGCGCAACACCTACGGATCGCCGGAGCAGTGGCAGGAGAAAGCGGAACAGCTGGCGAAGCTGTTTATCGAGAACTTCGAGAAGTACACCGATACGCCGGCGGGCGCTGCGCTGGTGGCCGCGGGGCCGAAACGCTAATCGGGTCCGCAGAAATGAAAAAGCCGGGAATCGCTTCCCGGCTTTTTTATCGCGTTGACATCACGCTGGCTTCTTCTTACTCGCCGCCTTACGCCGCTTATCCAGATCCTTAAGCAGCTTATTCACCTGCTCATCGGCAAACATCGCCTCGAGGGTGGTGGAGAGCTTGCGACGCCAGTTTGGATACTCCGTGCTGGTGCCCGGAATATTGACCGGCTCGGCCATCTCCAGCCAGTCTTCCGGCTGCAGGCCCAGCAGGGCGCTGTTGCTGTCGGCAATATAGCGCTGCATTCCACGATTGAGGGTCGACGTCATCGCCATCAGAGACGCTTTGTGCCCGGTACGCTTCGGCAGACAGCCGTAGCGGTGCAGAGCGTCCAGCAGCCCCTGCTTCGCCCGCTCGCGGTCCTGATACAGTCCGCGCAGTACCACCGCATCCGGATACAGGCCAAGCGATTTACCCAGCGTCAGGTCGCCGCTTTCCCAGTAGCCGCGCAGCGTTGGCAGGTCATGCGTCGTAGCCACAGCCATTGATTGCTCCGGATACGCCTTCGGCGCACGGAAAGTCTTCTCGTGGTCATTTTCGAAATAGAGCACTTTGTAAGAGTAAACGCCGCTTTTACGCAGCTTACCGACGATCTCTACCGGTACGGTTCCCAGATCCTCGCCGATCACCATACAGCGATGACGCTTACTCTCCAGCGCCAGAATCGACAACAGATCGTCGACCGGATACTGCACATAGGCGCCGTGATCGGCCGTTTCACCGTAAGGGATCCACCACAAACGCAGCACCGACATCACGTGATCGATGCGCAGCGCCCCGCAGTTTTGCATGTTGGCGCGCAGCAGTTCGACAAACGGCTCATAGGCGCGCGCCACGATGATATGCGGATCCATCGGCGGCAGGCCCCAGTTTTGTCCCAGCGGGCCCAGGATATCCGGCGGCGCGCCGACGGAAGCTTTCAGGCAGTACAGCTCGCGATCGCACCAGGTTTCCGCCCCGCCTTCCGCAACGCCCACCGCCAGGTCGCGATACAGGCCGATCGGCATAGCGTCGTTCTGGCTGGTATGCCAGCATTCGGCAAACTGAGTGAAAGCGAGCCACTGCAGCCACAGGTAAAAATTCACCTCATCGGCGTGTTCGGTGCAGAACGCTTTAACCTCCGGGCTATCGGTATCCTGATAAGCCTTCGGCCACGCGGGCCAGCCCCAGCGCAGCGGATCCTGCTTAACCTGCCAGGCGTGCAGCGCGTCAAACGCCGCCTGCCAGTACAGGCTTTCCCCCTCGCGCGCCACAAACTGACGGAACTCCGCCGTCGTCTCATCGTTACGTGCGGAAAAACCTTTCCAGGCCATGCGCAGCGCAGTGAGCTTAAGGGCGGTCACGGCGGTGTAGTCAACATCATCGGTCTGACGCGCGGCCTGTAGGGCCTGCTGCGTAGCCGGTGATTGCCACCATTTCTGCGCCTCTTTGCTGTGTCGGAAATCCTCTACCGCATTGACATCAATATAGATAACGTTGAGCCAGCGGCGTGAAGAGGGGCTGTACGGACTGGCGCTCTCCGGATTAGCCGGATAGAGCGCGTGGATCGGGTTAAGCCCGATAAACGCACCGCCGCGGCGGGCGATTTCCGGCAGCATCGCGCGTAAATCGCCGAAGTCGCCAATCCCCCAGTTCTTCTCCGAGCGCAGCGTATACAGCTGTACGCAGGTTCCCCACAGCTTCTTGCCATCCTTCAGCGCCTGCGGTTCGTAGCAGCGCGCGGGCGCGACGATGACCCGGCAGTGCCAGCGGTCGCCGTCCTGAGTCAGCGTCAGCGTGTGGTACCCTTCCGGCAATCTTGCCGGCAGCGGCAGCGTTTCACCGCCGCGCGCCTGGCCCTGATACTGTTTCCCTTCTTCGGTGGTGAGGATCCAGTGGAACTCCCCCTGGCCCGCCACCGGCAGAGACATCTTTTTGCCGTAGGTGAACACCTGCACCGCAGGCAGCGGGTTAACCGCCGCCTTCACGGCGGTCGCTGTACGATGCATCGCATCAAGCAGCCGCTGCTTGGTCACCGCAGCAATGGACTGCGGCTTTCCATGAGCATTGATGTAGCTTGGGCTTATTCCCGCCGCCAGGGCAGCGTTATCAAGGCGTTTAGTCTCCATAGGCCTGTCCTTAGCGTTTTGCCTGCCAGATACGTTGCTGATAATCGCGAATCGAGCGGTCGGAGCTGAACATGCCGCAGCGCGCGGTGTTCAGGATCGCTGCGCGCGTCCAGGCCTCCTGGTCGCGATACAGCGCATCAACCTGCTTCTGCGCCGCCACGTAGGCTTCAAAATCAGCCAGCACCAGGTACGGATCGCCGCCTTTCAGCAGGCTATGCAGCATCTGGTCAAAGGCATGCTTATCGCCATCGCTATATTTGCCGCTCTCCAGCTCTTTCAGCACCGCGTCCAGCAGCTTGTCTTTCTTACGCCATTTCAGCGGATCGTAGCCTTTGGCCTTCAGCGCTTTCACTTCTTCCACGGTATGACCGAAGATAAAGATGTTTTCGTCGCCCACCTGCTCAGCGATTTCCACGTTCGCCCCGTCCAGGGTTCCCACGGTCAGCGCGCCGTTCAGCGCCAGCTTCATATTGCCAGTACCGGAGGCCTCTTTACCCGCCGTAGAGATCTGCTCGGAGACATCCGCCGCCGGGATCAGCATTTCCGCCGCCGAGACGCAGTAGTCCGGCAGGAATACCACTTTCAGCTTATCGCCAACCAGCGGATCGTTATTGATCGCTGCGGCAACCTTGTTGATCGCCCAGATAATATTCTTCGCCAGGTAGTAGCCCGGCGCCGCTTTCGCACCGAACAGGAACACGCGCGGTACGCGGTCCGCCTGCGGGTTCTCGCGGATTTCTTTGTACTGCGCGAGGATGTTCAGCAGATTGAGGTGCTGACGTTTGTACTCGTGCAGACGTTTAATCTGGATATCGAAAATCGCCTGCGGATTAATCTCGATACCGGTACGCCGCTTCACAAACTCCGCCAGACGAACCTTGTTGGCCAGCTTAATGTCGCGATACGTCTGACGGAACTTCGCGTCATCGGCATATTTTTCGAGGTTGATCAGCTGGTCGAGATCGTTGGCCCACTCTTTCTTCAGGGTTTTATCCAGCAGCGCGGCCAGAGCCGGGTTGCACTGCTTGATCCAGCGGCGCGGGGTAATACCGTTGGTGACGTTATGGAATTTATTCGGCCACAGCTGGTGATATTCCGGGAACAGATCTTTCACCACCAGGTCGGAGTGCAGCGCGGCAACGCCGTTAACCGCAAAGCCGCTCACCACGCACATGTTCGCCATGCGAACCTGTTTATCGTGCACCACCGCCAGTTTCGCCCATACCTGCTTATCGCCCGGCCAGGTTTTATCCACCAGCGTTTTAAAGCGGTCGTTAATCTGTTTGATGATCTGCATGTGGCGCGGCAGCAGCGCTTTCACCAGCTTCTCATCCCAGCACTCCAGCGCTTCCGGCATCAGGGTGTGGTTGGTATACGCGAAGGTTTTGCTGGTAATCGCCCAGGCGTCGTCCCAGCTCAGCTGATGCTCATCAATCAGCACGCGCAGCAGTTCCGGAATCGCAATCGTCGGGTGAGTATCGTTAAGCTGGATGACTTCATAATCCGCCAGCTCCGCCAGCTTACGGCCCGCCAGATGATGGCGACGCAGAATATCGGCAACCGAGCAGGCGCACTGGAAGTACTGCTGCATCAGACGCAGTTTTTTACCCGCCTGATGGTTATCGTTCGGGTAGAGAACTTTCGTCAGTTTTTCGGCGTCAATGCCCTGCTGTTCGGCACGCAGGAAATCGCCGTCGTTGAATTTGGTCAGGTTAAACGGATGCGCGTGCTTAGCCTGCCACAGGCGCAGCGGCTGAGCCACGTTGTTGCGGTAGCCCAGCACCGGCAGATCCCAGGCTTCGCCGGTAATCACGAATGCCGGTATCCACTCACCGCTTTTGGTCACTTTACCGCCGAGGCCAACCTGCACGTCCAGCGCTTCGTTGTGGCGGAACCACGGGTAGCTATTACGCCCCCAGTCATCCGGCGCTTCCATCTGCTGGCCGTCAGCGAAAGACTGGCGGAACAGACCGTACTGGTAGTTCAGGCCGTAGCCGGTCGCCGACTGGCCAACGGTAGCCATTGAATCAAGGAAACATGCCGCCAGACGGCCAAGACCGCCGTTGCCCAGACCCGGGTCGATTTCCTCTTCCAGCAGGTCGGTCAAATTAATGTCGTGCGCCTGAAGCTCATCGCTGACCTGCTGATACCAGCCAAGGTTAAGCAGGTTGTTGCCGGTCAGGCGACCAATCAAAAACTCCATGGAGATATAGTTTACGTGGCGCTGCCCTTCGGCCGCTTTCGCTACCGGCTGAGCCGACAACAGCTCGGACAGCGCACCGCTAACGGCGCGCCACCACTGACGCTGGGTCATCTCGGAAGCGGACTGTAAACCAAAATGCTGCCACTGACGCGTCAGTGCAGCCTGAAACTGAGCTTTGTTAAAAGAAGTCTGTGACATAAGTAATCCGGGTCCTTTACTAAAACGTTAGCGTTAGTGTGCCGACCTCCCGGAGTCGCGTCCTCATCCCGCCAGGGATTAGCCGGGGAGGAGTAGCAGGGATGAGCGAAAAGTGTGATCGTGGCCACTATTACGTTAGCCTACCGGCCAAAATTATGCTGCAAAATTCGCCATACCGGAACAACAAACCGGCCCGTCTGGCGCTCAAAATTTTGTTACAAGCCAGGACGATAAAAGCAAGCGAAATGCCGTTGTGTAAATATTGCCAAATAAAAGTAAATATCAGGGGAATAAACGTACTTTAATGTAGAAATAGCTCAAAAAGATGACTTATAAGATTTCGCTGATAATATTTTATTAAAAACAAACAGCTACTAATTTTGTAATAAAAGATTAGCTTATCGTGCCTGTAACCTGCGCAATCCCAATAACCGCGCACGCTGACGCGGATTTCTGTGAATTTCTCTCTATGTCCAAATTTGTGACATAGAGCAAATTCAAGAGCATAAAACTCGGACATAACTTGCAATAAAATTCATTATGGCCGACCTTATTGGATATTAATTACGAAGCGCAAAAAAATTCGCAACTCCTCCCTTGCACAGCGAAATGAAGAACTATGTTGATTCCGTCTAAATTAAGTCGCCCGGTCCGCCTTGAACACACTGTGGTTCGTGAGCGATTGCTGGCGAAACTTTCCGGCGCGAACAATTATCGTCTCGCGTTGGTGACCAGCCCGGCTGGCTACGGTAAGACCACGCTCGTGTCTCAATGGGCGGCGGGGAAAAACGATCTCGGCTGGTTCTCCCTGGATGAAGGCGATAACCAACAGGAGCGTTTTGCCAGCTATCTTATCGCCGCCGTTCAACAGGCAACCGGCGGCCACTGCGCGGCCAGCGAAGCGATGGTGCAAAAGCGCCAGTACGCCAGCCTGCCTTCCCTCTTCGCACAACTGTTTATTGAACTGGCCGACTGGCAGCGCCCGCTGTTCCTGGTGATTGATGATTACCATCTGATCAGCAATCCGGTGATTCATGACGCAATGCGTTTCTTCCTCCGCCATCAGCCAGAAAATATGACGCTGGTGGTGCTGTCGCGTAATCTGCCGCAGCTGGGTATCGCCAACCTGCGCGTGCGCGATCAGCTGCTGGAAATCGGCAGCCAGCAGTTGGCTTTTACCCATCAGGAAGCCAAGCAGTTTTTCGACTGTCGTCTCAGTTCGCCCATTGAGGCCGACGACAGCAAAAGGCTGTGCGACGATGTTGCCGGCTGGGCCACCGCGCTACAGCTGATTGCCCTCTCGGCGCGCCAGAACAATACTTCCGCCCACCACTCCGCTCGTCGTCTTGCCGGCATTAACGCCAGCCATCTTTCTGACTATCTGGTCGATGAGGTGCTGGATAACGTGGACCCGCGGACGCGTAATTTCCTGCTGAAAAGTTCGCTACTGCGTTCAATGAACGATGCGCTCATCGTCCGCGTTACCGGCGAAGAGAATGGCCAGATGCAGCTGGAAGAAATTGAACGTCAGGGCTTATTCCTGCAGCGGATGGACGATTCCGGCGAATGGTTCCGCTACCATCCGCTGTTCGGCAACTTCCTGCGCCAGCGCTGCCAGTGGGAGCTGGCGGTTGAGCTGCCGGAAATTCACCGTGCGGCGGCAGAAAGCTGGATGGCGCAAGGCTTCCCGAGCGAAGCCATTCACCACGCCCTGGCCGCGGGTGACGCCAAAATGCTGCGCGATATTCTGCTCAACCACGCGTGGGGCATGTTTAACCACAGCGAACTGAGTTTGCTGGAGCAGTCCCTCGCCGCGCTGCCGTGGTCAAACCTGCTGGAAAACCCGCGTTTAATTCTTTTGCAGGCCTGGCTGATGCAGAGCCAGCACCGCTATAGCGAAGTGAATACCCTGCTGGCGCGCGCCGAGCAGGAGATGGATACGGAAATGGACACCGCCATGCACGGGGATTTCAACGCCCTGCGCGCCCAGGTGGCGATCAACGCAGGCGATCAGGACGAAGCCGAGCGCCTGGCGATGGTGGCCCTTGATGAACTGCCGCTGGCCAGCTACTACAGCCGTATCGTTGCCACATCCGTACACGGTGAAGTTCTGCACTGCAAAGGCCAGCTGAGCAAATCGCTGGCGGTCATGCAGCAGACGGAACAGATGGCCCGCCGTCATGACGTCTGGCACTACGCGTTATGGAGCATGATCCAGCAAAGCGAAATCCTCTTTGCGCAGGGGTTCCTGCAGGCCGCCTGGGAAATTCAGGAAAAAGCGTTCCAGCTGATTCGCGAACAGCACCTTGAGCAGCTGCCGATGCACGAGTTCCTGCTGCGGATTCGCTCCCAGCTGCTGTGGGCCTGGGCGCGGCTGGATGAAGCGGAGACCTCCGCGCGCAGCGGCATGAACGTGCTTTCCTCCTATCAGCCGCAGCAGCAGCTGCAGTGCCTGACGCTGATGGTACAGTGCTCGCTGGCACGGGGCGACCTGGATAACGCCCGCAGCCATTTGAATCGCCTGGAAAACCTGCTGGGCAACGGCCATTACCATAGCGACTGGGTATCCAATGCCGACAAAGTCCGGGTGATCTACTGGCAGATGATCGGCGATAAAGCCGCCGCGGCAAACTGGCTGCGCCAGACGCCAAAACCGGAATTCGCTAACAACCATTTCTTGCAGAGCCAGTGGCGCAATATCGCCCGCGCGCAGATCCTGCTCGGCGATTTTGATTCCGCCGAAATGGTGCTGGAAGAGCTAAACGATAACGCCCGCTCGCTGCGTTTGATGAGCGACCTGAACCGCAACCTGCTGCTGCTCAACCAGCTCTACTGGCAGGCCGGGCGTAAGAGCGAAGCGCAAAAAGCGCTGCTGGAAGCGCTCACCCTCGCTAACCGCACCGGGTTTATTAATCATTTTGTCATTGAAGGCGAAGCGATGGCGCAGCAGCTGCGCCAGCTGATTCAGCTCAATACGCTGCCGGAGCTGGAGCAGCACCGCGCCCAGCGTATTCTGCGCGATATCAACCAGCATCATCGGCATAAGTTCGCCCACTTTGACGAGAGCTTCGTCGAACGGCTGCTGAACCACCCGGAAGTGCCGGAGCTTATCCGCACCAGCCCGCTGACCCAGCGCGAATGGCAGGTCCTGGGACTTATCTATTCCGGCTACAGCAACGAGCAGATCGCCGGTGAGCTGGACGTGGCCGCCACTACGATTAAAACGCATATCCGTAACTTGTATCAGAAGCTGGGGGTGGCGCACCGCCAGGATGCCGTTCAGCATGCCCAGCAGCTGTTGAAAATGATGGGATACGGGGTTTAAGCCGCTATCGGCTCGCTTCAGGCAACATAACCGTTACGTCATCGCCGGCGGCAGGTTTCCCTCCGCCTGGCGGCGGAGATAACCCCGTCACTCATCAACACCACGCCACCAATCGCGCGCGTCAGGCGGAGCAACGCTCTGGCATGACCCGGAAATTCTAAAGGTTCAGCACAGCTCCAGCTGAAGGTTGTTATCGGTAATCACCTTCAGTACGCCGGCGGGCGGCATCACATCGGTGTAGACCGCATCAACCATACTGATGCTGCCCATGTTGACCATCGCATTACGGCCAAATTTAGAATGGTCAACGACCAGCATCACGTGGCGGGAGTTTTCAATAATCGCCCGTTTGGTGCGCACTTCGTGGTAGTCGAACTCCAGCAGCGAGCCATCGCTGTCGATACCGCTGATGCCGAGAATACCGAAATCAAGGCGAAACTGGGAGATAAAGTCCAGGGTGGCCTCACCGATAATACCGCCATCCCGGCTGCGCAGCTCGCCGCCGGCCAGGATAATGCGGAAGTCCTCTTTCACCATCAGCGTATTGGCGACGTTGAGGTTATTGGTGACGATGCGCAGGTCGTTATGGTTAAGCAGCGCGTGGGCCACCGCTTCCGGCGTGGTACCGATATCGATAAACAGCGTCGCGCCATCGGGGATTTCGCTCGCCACCTTGCGGGCGATGCGCTCTTTTTCCTGGGTTTGGGTCGATTTTCTGTCGTGCCAGGACGTATTCACCGAGCTGGACGGCAGCGCAGCGCCGCCGTGATGACGCAGAATCATTTTCTGATCGGCTAAATCATTCAGATCGCGGCGAATGGTCTGCGGGCTGACGGCAAACTGCTCGACAAGCTCTTCGGTACTGACGTATCCCTGTTTTTTTACCAGCTCGATAATCGCGTCATGACGTTGTGTTTGTTTCATGAAATATCCCTGGGAATCTCTACGTTCGTTTTCGCACATTCTGCGTATCAACAAACGCCATCGCCAGCCCGGTCACCAGACCGGCCACGTGCGCACCGTTCGCAATCGACATGCCGAAAACATCAAACCATCCAGCAATTAACCATACTAAAGAGAAGAGTATCAAGCCGCGCTGTAAATAAACGCCGCTCTGCGGATCGCGCTCGCCCCGTAGCCAGACATAGCCCATTAGCGCATAGACTACGCCGGAGAGTCCGCCAAACCACGGGCCGCTGAACTGATGCTGCACAAAGCCGCTCAGCAAAGCGGCGATCACCGTAATCACCACCAGCTTGCCGCTGCCGATGCGCTTTTCTACCGCTCCGCCGAGGTACCACCACCATAGCAGGTTGAACAGAATATGCATCAGCGAGAAGTGCATAAGCGCATGGCTAAAGTAGCGCCAGACTTCAAATTTCAACGAAGGATCGTAGGGCCAGGCCAGCAGCAGCATGACCGGTTGATCGCCAATGACCGTTTGCAGGACAAAGACGGCGATGCAGGCGAAGAGCACGCCCCAGGTCACCGGCCCGGCGTTATGGCGAAGCGTCGCTAAAAAGGGAAAGCGCTGGTAGTGCAGCCCGCTATTGGTGTGCCCCGACTGCCAGCTGGCAGCGAGGTAACGCGGATCGGCGGGATTTTCCAGAAAGCGGGCCAGCTCGGCCTGTACGCGTCCGGCCTGGGACTCATCAGCCAGCCAGATATCGCTCTGCGTATGCTGCTGAATAGTCAGAATAATGCCCTGCGTCGCCATATAGTCGACAAACGCCTGGGCCACGCGCGGGTTGGCAAAAGAGGTAATCATTAACATGCAGCGGATCGCTTATTCCACACAAAGGGAGATATTATAGCCACAACCGGCGCTAACGCCTAAAGTGCGCCATGCGCGACTTCCGCCGGAAAATGCCGGTGCCAGGCATCAAACCCGCCGTCCACGCTGTAAACCTTGTCGTAACCCTGCTGCAGCAGATACTGCGCGGCGCCTTTGCTGCTATTGCCGTGATAGCACATCACCATGACCGCCGTATCAAAGTCGTTGTCGCGCATAAACGCGCCCAGCGTATCGTTGGTCAGATGGAATGCGCCCGGCGTGTGGCCCATCGCATAGCTTTGCGGGTCGCGAATATCGACCAGCACCGCCGTCTGCTGGTGCATTTTCTGGTGGGCTTCTTCTACGTTAATACATTCAAAGCGATCCATAAGCTCTCTTCTTTATATACGGATATACAGGCAGGCGGCGAAACGCCCTGGATTTTAGCGTCTAGTGTACAGCCTGGCGCTAAATAAACGCCAATATGTTACACGCATCACTCTGAAATGTTTTTTTGATGTTACCAATAGCGCGATTGTTTGCTATATTGAGCGATATCGAACATTTGTGAGCTTAAACGAAAGTGTAAGAGGTGGCGAGCGTGGAAACCAAAGATCTGATTGTGATAGGGGGAGGCATCAACGGTGCCGGTATCGCGGCAGACGCCGCAGGGCGTGGTTTATCCGTACTGATGCTGGAGGCAAGCGACCTTGCCTGCGCCACATCCAGCGCCAGCTCAAAGCTGATTCACGGCGGGCTGCGCTACCTTGAACACTATGAGTTCCGCCTGGTGAGCGAAGCGCTGGCCGAACGCGAAGTGTTGTTGAAAATGGCCCCGCATATCGCCTTCCCGATGCGCTTTCGTTTACCGCATCGCCCGCACCTGCGTCCGGCGTGGATGATCCGCATTGGCCTGTTTATGTACGATCATCTGGGCAAGCGCACCAGCCTACCCGGCTCAACCGGGTTGCGTTTTGGCACAGAATCGGTACTTAAACCTGAAATCGTGCGCGGTTTCGAATATTCCGACTGCTGGGTTGACGATGCGCGTCTGGTGCTGGCCAATGCCCAGATGGTTGTGCGTAAAGGCGGGGAAGTGCGCACGCGGACCCGCGCCATCTCGGCAAAACGTGAAAACGGTTTGTGGATTGTCGAAGCCGAAGATATTGATAGCGGCGAGAAGTTTACCTGGCAGGCGCGCGGTCTGGTTAACGCCACCGGCCCGTGGGTCAAACAGTTCTTCGACGAAGGGATGCATCTGCGCTCGCCGTACGGTATTCGCTTGATCAAGGGCAGCCATATCGTGGTGCCGCGCGTGCACACGCAGAAACAGGCCTACATCCTGCAAAATGAAGATAAACGCATTGTGTTTGTGATCCCGTGGATGGATGAATTTTCCATCATCGGCACCACCGACGTGGAGTATAAAGGCGATCCGAAAGCGGTAGCGATCGACGACAACGAAGTTAACTACCTGCTGAACGTCTATAACGCCCACTTTAAAAAGCCTCTCACGCGAGACGATATCGTCTGGACCTACTCCGGCGTGCGCCCGCTATGCGACGATGAATCCGACTCGCCGCAGGCGATCACCCGCGATTACACTCTTGATATCCATGATGATAACGGGCAGGCGCCGCTGCTGTCGGTCTTTGGCGGCAAGCTGACCACCTATCGCAAGCTGGCCGAACATGCGCTGGAGAAACTGACGCCTTACTACAAAGGCATCGGCCCGGCATGGACCAAAACCGCGGTGCTGCCCGGCGGCGATATCGGCAGCGACCGTGACGACTACGCGGCGAAACTGCGCCGCCGCTTTTCGTTTATCAGCGAATCGATGGCCCGCCATTACGCCCGCACCTACGGCAGCAATAGCGAGCTAATCCTTGATAAGGCGACCTCACTGGACGATCTGGGTGAGCATTTCGGCCATGAGTTTTTTGAAGCCGAACTGCGCTATCTGGTTGAGCACGAATGGGTTCGTTCGCTGGATGACGCGATCTGGCGTCGCACTAAACAAGGTATGTGGCTGAATGACGAGCAGCAGGCGCGCATCAGCGAGTGGCTGGCGCAGCACGCGGGAAAGTCTGAGCTGTCGCTGGCGTCGTAACACCGCAAACAGTAACGGGGCCTGCGGGCCCCGTTTTTTATGGCTAATCCGTTACAACCTTACCGGATCGATATGCCAGATATGGTCGGCATACTCCTTAATCGTACGGTCAGAAGAGAAGTAGCCCATATTGGCGATATTCAGCATCGCTTTATTGGCCCACTCCTCCGGGTGACGGTACAGCTCATCCACCTTATCCTGACAATCCACGTAGCTACGGTAATCCGCCAGAACCTGATAGTGGTCGCCGAAGTTAATCAGCGAATCCAGCAGGTCACGGTAGCGTCCCGGCTCCGATGGGCTGAACAGGCCGGTGCCGATCTGCGTCAGCGCCTGGTGCAGCTCTTCATCCTGCTCATAGTAATCACGCGGTTTGTAGCCGTTAGCCCGCAGGGCTTCAACCTCTTCCGCCGTATTACCGAAGATAAAGAAATTATCCGCCCCGACGTGCTCCTGCATCTCAACGTTAGCCCCGTCCAGGGTACCGATGGTTAACGCGCCGTTAAGCGCGAACTTCATGTTGCTGGTACCGGACGCCTCCGTCCCCGCCAGCGAGATCTGCTCGGAGAGATCCGCCGCTGGAATGATCAGCTGTGCGAGGCTTACGCTGTAGTTAGGAATGAACACCACTTTCAGCTTATCGCCAACGTCCGGATCGTTATTCACCACCGCCGCGACGTCATTGATTAAATGAATAATATGCTTCGCCATGTAGTAAGCCGAAGCCGCCTTGCCGGCGAAGATATTCACGCGCGGTACCCACTCGGCGTCGGGATCGGCCTTAATGCGATTGTAGCGGGTGATCACATGCAGCACGTTCATTAGCTGACGTTTGTACTCGTGAATACGCTTGATCTGCACATCGAACAGGGCTTTCGGATTGACCACCACGTTAAGCTGCTGGCCGATGTAGTTCGCCAGCCGCTGCTTGTTTTCCAGCTTGGCCTGGCGCACCGCCTGGTTAACCTTCGGATAGTCAATATGCTGCTCCAGCTCCTTCAGCTGGCTTAAATCCGTACGCCAGGTGTGGCCGATATTTTCATCCAGCACTTTCGACAGCGGCGGATTCGCCAGCGCCAGCCAGCGGCGCGGAGTGACGCCGTTCGTGACGTTGGTAAAGCGCATCGGGAAGATTTTGGCAAATTCGGCAAACAGCGACTCGACCATCAGCCGGGAGTGCAGCTCCGACACGCCGTTGACCTTGTGGCTTACCACCACCGCCAGCCACGCCATGCGTACGCGACGCCCGTTAGACTCGTCGATAATCGACGTACGGCCCAGCATCGCCGTATCGTTGGGATACTGCTCCTGCAGGGTCTTCAGGAAGTAGTCGTTAATCTCGAAAATAATCTGCAAATGACGCGGCAGGATTTTACCCAGCATATCGACGGGCCAGGTCTCCAGCGCTTCGCTCATCAGGGTATGGTTGGTATAGGAGAAGACCTGGCAGGTCACCTCGAACGCCTCATCCCAGCTAAACTTATGCTCGTCAATCAGCAGGCGCATCAGCTCCGGAATCGACAGCACCGGGTGCGTATCGTTGAGGTGAATTGCGATTTTGTCCGCCAGATTGGCGTAGGTTTTATGCAGCTGGTAGTGACGGCTGAGGATATCCTGCACCGTCGCCGACACGAGAAAATACTCCTGGCGCAGGCGCAGCTCGCGCCCGGAATAGGTGGAGTCGTCCGGATAGAGCACCCGCGACACGTTCTCAGAGTGGTTTTTATCTTCCACCGCCGCGAAGTAGTCGCCCTGGTTGAATTTACCGAGGTTGATCTCGCTGCTGGCCTGTGCGCTCCACAGACGCAGCGTGTTGGTGGCGTCGGTGTCGAAACCCGGGATGATCTGATCGTAAGCTTCGGCAATAATCTCTTCGGTCTCCACCCAGCGGGAGTGTTTACCTTCCTGCTGAATGCGGCCGCCGAAGCGCACTTTGTAGCGAGTATTGTGGCGCTCGAACTCCCACGGGTTGCCGTACTCCAGCCAGTAGTCCGGGGACTCTTTCTGCCGCCCGTCGACGATATTCTGCTTAAACATCCCGTAGTCGTAGCGAATACCGTAGCCGCGGCCCGGCAAACCCAGCGCCGCCAGCGAGTCGAGGAAGCAGGCAGCCAGACGACCAAGACCGCCGTTGCCCAGGCCCGGGTCGTTCTCTTCGTCAATCAGCTCTTCAAGATTCAGCCCCATCTCTTCCAGCGCGCTGTTCACATCCTCATAAATACCGAGCGATAGCAGCGCGTTGGACAAGGTACGGCCAATCAAAAACTCCATCGACAGATAGTAAACCTGGCGCACTTCCTGAGAGAGCTGCGCCCGGTTTGAACGCAGCCAGCGCTCAACCATGCGATCGCGAACGGCGAACAGCGTGGCGTTGAGCCATTCATGTTTGTTAGCGATAGCCGGATCTTTGCCGATGATAAACATCAGCTTATAAGCAATAGAGTGCTTTAACGCCTCAACGCTCAGGGTGGGTGATGAGTAGCTAAAAGGTACATTCATAGCTTTGGCTCCTGGTTACAGCAAGCGTTGATAAAGTTCGCGGTAAGAATTTGCGGCAACCTGCCAGCTAAAATCCATATTCATCGCCTGACGCTGGACGTAGCGCCAGAGCGACGGGCGCGACCACAGGACGAATGTGCGTCGAATAGCCCGCAGCAGCGACAAAGCGTTGCTATCTTCAAAAACAAAGCCGGTAGCCAGACCGTCGGCGAGGTTCTCCAGCGAGCAATCGGACACGGTGTCCGCCAGTCCGCCGGTACGCCGCACCAGCGGTAGCGTGCCGTACTTCAGGCCGTACAGCTGGGTTAAGCCGCACGGTTCAAAACGGCTGGGCACCAGAATCACATCGGCGCCGCCCATAATGCGGTGCGAGAAGGCTTCATGGTAGCCAATCTGTACGCCCACCTTGCCCGGATGCTCGGCCGCGGCGGCCAGGAAGCCCTCCTGCAGCACCGGGTCGCCCGCCCCCAGCAGCGCCAGCTGACCGCCCTGCTCCAGCAGGCCCGGCAGCGCCTCAAGCACCAGGTCCAGCCCCTTCTGGCTGGTCAAACGGCTGACAACGGCAAACAGCGGCGCTTTGTCATCCACCTTCAGCCCCATGGCGATTTGCAGCTGGCGTTTGTTTTCCGCTTTTTCTTCCAGCCGATCGCGATCGTAGCGCGCGGCCAGCAGCAGGTCGCTTTCCGGATTCCAGATATGGTCATCCACCCCGTTGAGGATCCCGGAGAGGCGGCCCTCATGCTGCCGCTGACGCAGCAGCCCTTCCATGCCGTAAGCGAACTGCGGCTCGGTGATTTCGCGCGCATAGGTCGGGCTGACCGCCGTAATATGGTCGGCGTAGTAGAGCCCCGCCTTCAGAAAGGAGATCTGGCCGTTAAATTCAAGGCCATGAACGTTATAGAACGACCAGGGCAGCTCAATGTCGTTCATATGCCACGAGTAGAACATCCCCTGGTAGGCCAGGTTATGCACCGTAAAGACCGACTTAGCCGGGTGGCCGCGCGCCGCCAGGTAGGCCGGGGTCAGGCCCGCATGCCAGTCGTGGGCGTGAACAACGTCAGGGCGCCAGAAAGGATCCAGGCCGCAGGCCATCTCGCTACCGACCCATCCCAGCAGCGCAAAGCGCAGCACGTTGTCGGTATAGGCGTGCTGATTAGTATCGTGGTAAGGGCTCCCTGGGCGATCGTAGAGATGCGGGGCATCAATCAAATAGATGCCCACGCCGTTAAAGTGACCGAACAGCAGAGTGATGCGCCCGGCAAACGTCTCGCGGCGCGTCACCACCTGCGCATCCGTCACGCCGCGGCGGATATCAGGAAACGCGGGCAGCAGTACGCGCGTGTCGACGCCCCCGGCAATTTGCGCTGCAGGCAGCGCGCCGATCACATCCGCCAGTCCACCGGTTTTTAACAGCGGGAACATCTCTGAACATACATGTAATACCTGCATTAGCGCTCCTGTGGATACCCCAATTTCCGCAGCATGTCGCGGGTGACCAGCACGATACCTTCCTCCGAGCGGTAGAAACGGCGTGCATCCTCTTCCGCGTTCTCCCCAACAACCATACCTTCCGGGATCACGCAGGCGCGGTCAATAATGCAGCGACGCAGGCGGCACGAACGGCCAACCCAAACCTCTGGCAACAAGACTGCCGAATCAATATTACAGAATGAATTCACCCGCACGCGCGGGAACAGCACCGACTGCACAACCACCGAGCCGGAGATAATACAGCCGCCTGAAACCAGCGAGTTCAGGGTCATCCCGTGGCTGCCCGAGCGGTCCTGGACGAATTTTGCCGGAGGCAAAGGCTCCATATGGGTGCGAATCGGCCAGTTCTGATCGTACATGTCCAGTTCCGGGGTCACCGAAGCCAGATCGAGGTTGGCTTTCCAGTACGCTTCCAGGGTCCCCACATCGCGCCAGTAGGGCTCAGACTGCGGATCGGACTGCACGCAGGAGAGCGGGAAAGGATGTGCATAAGCCATGCCAGCTTTGGTGATTTTCGGAATGATGTCTTTACCAAAATCGTGGCTGGAGCTTTCATCGCTGTCGTCTTCTTCCAGAAGCTCATAAAGGTAATCCGCGTCAAAGACATAGATACCCATACTCGCCAGCGATTTGCTGGCATCGCCCGGCATCGCAGGCGGATTAGCCGGTTTTTCGACGAAATCGATAATCTTATCGCTCTCGTCCACCGCCATGACCCCGAACGCCCGTGCTTCTTCAATAGGCACTGGCATACAGGCCACGGTGCAACGCGCGCCTTTTTCGACGTGATCGATAAGCATGCGCGAGTAGTCTTGTTTGTAAATATGGTCGCCCGCGAGGATAACGACGTACTCCGCCTTGTAACGACGAATGATGTCGAGGTTCTGCGTCACCGCATCCGCCGTGCCGCGATACCAGTTTTCCCCCTGCATCCTTTGCTGGGCGGGCAGCAGGTCAACAAACTCGTTCATCTCTTCATTGAAGAACGACCAGCCGCGCTGGATATGCTGCACCAGCGTATGCGATTGATACTGGGTGATGACGCCGATGCGTCGAATGCCTGAGTTAATACAGTTAGATAACGCAAAATCGATAATGCGGAACTTGCCGCCGAAATGGACAGCAGGTTTCGCGCGTTTATTGGTCAGATCCTTCAGACGGGTACCACGTCCCCCGGCAAGGATCAGCGCAACGGATTTGATCGGCAACTGACGCGCCAGCATCAATGGATCGTTCTTTTCTACCCCAACCATAATTAACTCCTTTTTTACTCCCCAGCTTGCCTGCCCTTCTCGTCGCGCCGCCGCTTCGAGACCAACCGGAAGCCCCGAGGTTACGACCTTTGAAATACGCACACTCCGTGCGCGGGCCCATGCCAGACAGCTATAGTGACCGGATTATCCTCTCCGGCGAAAGGTGGAATGGCGCGCCATTCCCCCGCGGGTAAAACCATCTCTGCCACCTCGGCGGTGGCGTTGAGCGCCATCAGCCAGCGATCGGACAATATGATCTGCATACGCGGCGCACCGTGCTGCCATTCATCGGCGGACAGCGGCTGCGCATGTTGGTTTAACCAGCGAACGCTGCCGTCTCCCTCCTGCCACCAGCGATTCTCGGTTAAAGCCGGAACCCGCTGGCGCAGATGAATTAACGCGGCGGTGAACGCGGTCAGCCCGCGGTTAGTATGGTTCCAGTCCAGCCAGGTCAACGCATTGTCCTGACAGTAAGCATTGTTGTTGCCATGCTGGCTGTGACCGTGTTCGTCACCCGCCAGCAGCATCGGCGTTCCCTGCGCCAGCAGTAGCGTCGCCAGAAGAGCGTGAACGCTGGCACGGCGCCGTTCAATCACGGCAAGACTCCCTTCTAATCCTTCTATACCATGATTGTTGCTGTAGTTATTGTTAGTCCCATCGCGATTCTCCTCCCCGTTTGCCTCATTATGTTTCTGATTGAAACAAACGCAGTCGCGCAGGGTGAAACCATCGTGCGCGGTGACCAGGTTAACCGCCGCCGAAGGCGCTCTGCCGTTACGCTGAAAAACGTCGCTGGATGCGGCAAAACGCTGAGCGAAGTCGCCCAGCGAGACGTTCTGCTGCAGCCAGAATCGACGCGCGGTATCGCGGAAATGGTCGTTCCACTCGGCGAACAGCGGCGGAAAGTTACCCACCTGGTAGCCGCCCGGGCCGATATCCCAGGGTTCCGCGATCAGCTTGACCTCCGCCAGACGCGGGTCGTTACGGATGGCCTCAAACAGCGGCGCATCCTGACGAAACGCCGGCGTCCGCCCCATCACCGAGGCGAGGTCGAAACGAAAGCCGTCAACGTGGCACTCGTCAACCCAAAAACGCAGGCACTGGCGGGCATACTCCACCACGCCGGGGTGGCTGAGGTTGAGGGTGTTCCCGCAGCCGGTCCAGTTGTGGTAATCGCCGTCTTCCCTGATCCAATAATAGCTACGGTTATCGATTCCGCGCAGGGAGAAGGTCGGCCCTTCCAGGTCTATCTCCGCGCTATGGTTCAGCACCACGTCAAGGATCACTTCGATGCCCGCCGCATGCAGCGCTTTTACCGCATCGCGAAACTCGTTTAACGCCTGCTCCGGCGCGCTGGCGTAGCGCGTGTCGAGGGCGAAAATCGCCAGCGGGTTGTAGCCCCAATAGTTGCTTAACCCCATCCGCTGAAGGCGCGGTTCGCTGGCGAACTGCGCCACCGGCATTAACTCTAGTGCAGTAATGCCCAGCATGCGGAAGTAATCGATCATCACCGGATGACCAAGCGCTTTATAGGTGCCGCGGATATTCTCCGGCAGATCGGGGTGCAGATACGTCAGCCCCTTGACGTGGGCTTCATAAATCACCGTCTGGCCCCACGGCGTGCGCGGCGGCTTATCGCCGCGCCAGTCGTAATGCAGGTCGATCACCCGCGACTTCGGCGCTATCGCTGCGCTGTCGCGGTTGTCGGGAGCGAAGTCGCCGCCGTGGAGACGCTCATCGTCAGGCAGCCCACCCTCCACGTGATGGCAGCAGGGGTCAAGCAGCAGCTTCGCCGGGTTGAAGCGGTGCCCTTGCGTTGGGTCCCAGGGCCCGTGGACGCGGTAGCCGTAGCGCAGGCCAGGCCCGACATCGGCGAGCCAGCCGTGCCAGATATCGCCGCTGCGCGCGGGCAGGTCGACGCGCCGTTCATTACCCTGCTCGTCAAACACGCAGAGTTCCACCCGCTCCGCGTGGGCGGAAAAGAGCGCGAAATTCACGCCCTTACCGTCGTAGCTGGCCCCTAAAGGCGCGGGCTGTCCTGCCGCGAGTGCGATCATTGCGCCTCCCGCACCAGCCACACCGTCGCCAGCGGAGGCAGCGTAATGGAGAGGGAGTGTTCACGACCGTGGCTGGCGATCGGGTCGCTCTCAACGACGCCGCCGTTGCCGGTGTTGCTGCCGTGGTAATGCATGGAGTCGGTGTTGAGCTCTTCACGCCAGCGGCCGGGCTGGTTGATGCCAAAACGGTACTCATGACGCGGGACCGGGGTGAAGTTGCTGGCGACGATAATTTCATTGCCCGCCCTGTCGCGACGAACAAAGATAAATACCGAACGCTCATGGTCGTCCACCACCAGCCATTCGAAGCCGTAGGGATCGAAATCCAGCTCGTGCAGCGCTTTATGGTGACGATAGGTATGGTTGAGGTCGCGCACCAGCCGCTGGACGCCGTGGTGCCAGTTATCGCCGCCTTCCAGCAGATGCCAGTCGAGGCTTGCGTCGTGGTTCCATTCGCGCCCCTGAGCAAACTCATTGCCCATAAACAGCAGCTTTTTACCCGGGAAGGCAAACAGCCAGCCGTAGTAGGCGCGCAGGTTAGCGAACTTCTGCCAGGCGTCGCCCGGCATGCGGTCGAGTATCGATTTTTTGCCGTGCACCACTTCATCATGAGAGAGCGGCAGGACAAAGTTTTCGGTGTAGTTGTAGAGCATACCGAAGGTCATCTTGTCGTGATGATGACGGCGATGCACCGGGTCCAGCTTCATGTAGTCGAGGGTGTCGTGCATCCAGCCGAGGTTCCACTTGAACCAGAAACCCAGCCCGCCGGTGGAGGAAGGACGGGAAACGCCGGGAAAATCGGTCGACTCTTCCGCCATGGTTACCGCGCCCGGCGTCTGTTCGCCCAGCACGCGGTTGGTATTGCGCAGAAACTCAATCGCTTCAAGGTTTTCCCGACCGCCGAATTCGTTCGGCACCCACTCGCCCTGCTTGCGGCTGTAGTCGCGATAAATCATCGACGCCACCGCATCAACCCGCAGCGCGTCAATGCCGAAGCGTTCGATCCAGTACAGCGCATTGCCGACCAGGTAATTGCTGACCTCGCGGCGGCCGTAGTTGTAAATCAGGGTGTTCCAGTCCTGATGGTAGCCTTCGCGCGGGTCGCTGTGTTCATACAGCGAGGTGCCGTCAAACGAGGCGAGCGCAAAGTCATCCGCCGGAAAATGGCCAGGCACCCAGTCCAGAATAACGTTAAGCCCCGCGGCGTGCGCGGCGTTGATAAAGTAGCGGAAATCCTCCCGGGTACCGAAGCGACGGGTGGGCGCGTACAGCCCGGTCGGCTGGTAGCCCCAGCTGCCGTCAAACGGATGCTCGTTCACCGGCAGCAGTTCGAGGTGGGTAAAGCCCATCCATTTGGCATACGGGACCAGCTGGTCGGCAAGCTCGCGATAGCTCAGCCAGAAGTTATTATCGGTGTGGCGGCGCCAGGAGCCGAGGTGTACTTCATAAATCGAGATCGGCGCATCAAACTGGTTAGCCTGCTTGCGCTCCGGCGGCTGTGCGACCTTTTCCGGCAGCCCGCAGATGAGCGAGGCGCTCTCCGGACGCATTTGCGCTTCAAAAGCGTAAGGATCGGACTTCACCCGCAGGTTGCCGTGGACATCGATAAGCTCGAATTTATACAGCTGGCCGTTCAGCGCGCCGGGAACAAACAGCTCCCAGATGCCGGACTCTTTACGCAGGCGCATCGGGTGGCGGCGGCCGTCCCAGTAGTTAAACTGGCCGACGACCGATACCCGGCGGGCATTCGGCGCCCATACGGAGAAACGCGTACCGACCACGCCGTCCATGGTATCGGCATGCGCGCCCAGCGTTTCATAAGGACGCAGATGCGTGCCTTCCGACAGCAGCCAGACATCAAGATCCTGCAGCAGCGGACCAAAACGGTACGGGTCATCAATTAGGTTCTGCTGCCCGTGCCAGGTGACGGCCAGCTGATAGCGAAAAGGATTTTTACGACGCGGCAGAACGCCGCTGAATAAACCGCGCGAGTCGAGGCATTCCAGCTTGCCGACTTTGCGTCCGGTTTTTGGTTCAATGACCCACACATCGGTGGCATCGGGTAATAATGCACGAACTTCCAGCCCGGCGTCGGTGTAATGCATGCCAAGCACGGAAAAAGGATCCGCAAAATGGCCGGCGATAAGCGCATTAATCACGTCCTTATCAATACGATTAGACATGGTTTCATCCTGTTGTAGGTGTCGCCCTTTCCTGTATCCGGCGACTTTTTTTTGACCTGAACGGCGCAGCACGTTATGCGTCCCCCTGCTCCGTCCCACCTTCAGGTAAGGAGACATCGTGACTCCTTACTTAAAGCATAGCCAAGGCTGAGTTACCTCCGTTGGGAAAAATCTAACATTCGCGTTTACTCCTTGTATTACGCAAAAAAAAGGGGTGTTTCAACACCCCTTTTCTCATCTTGTGACGACTACGCCAGCTGTCTTAGCATGCGGCGGAGCGGCTCGGCGGCCCCCCACAGCAGCTGGTCACCAACGGTGAAGGCCGACAGATACTCCGGCCCCATGTTCAGTTTACGCAGGCGACCCACCGGGGTGGTCAGGGTGCCGGTAACGGCAGCCGGAGTCAGCTCACGCATGGTGATATCACGATCGTTCGGTACCACTTTGGCCCACGGGTTATGCGCGGCCAGCAGTTCCTCAACGGTCGGAATAGAAACATCTTTTTTCAGCTTGATGGTGAACGCCTGGCTATGGCAGCGCAGCGCGCCAACGCGAACGCACAGGCCGTCTACCGGAATCGGTGAGGCGGTCGCGAGAATTTTGTTGGTCTCCGCCTGGCCTTTCCACTCTTCACGGCTCTGGCCGTTATCCAGCTGTTTGTCGATCCATGGGATCAGGCTGCCCGCCAGAGGAACGCCAAAGTTGTCTACCGCCAGCTCGCCGCTGCGGGTCAACGAGGTGACCTTGCGTTCAATATCCAGGATCGCGGAAGCCGGATCCGCCAGCTCAGCCGCAACATGGCTGTGCAGCTGGCCCATCTGGGTCAGCAGCTCGCGCATATGCCGCGCACCGCCGCCGGAAGCCGCCTGATAAGTCGCCACGCTAACCCACTCAACCAGATCCTGAGCAAACAGGCCGCCGAGAGACATCAGCATCAGGCTGACGGTACAGTTGCCGCCGACAAAGGTTTTAACGCCGTTGTTCAGACCGGCGGTGATAACGTCCTGGTTCACCGGGTCGAGAATGATGATGGCGTCGTCTTTCATGCGCAGCGAAGAGGCGGCGTCAATCCAGTAGCCCTGCCAGCCGCTTTCACGCAGCTTCGGGTAAATATCGTTGGTGTAATCGCCGCCCTGACACGTGACAATAATGTCCAGCGCCTTCAGTGCTTCCAGGTCGAATGCATCCTGAAGCGTGCCACCGGTACTGCCACCAAAGGATGGAGCAGGCTGCCCCAGTTGGGAGGTGGAGAAAAAAACAGGGCGAATGGCATCAAAATCGCGCTCTTCAACCATGCGTTGCATGAGGACAGAGCCGACCATTCCGCGCCAGCCGATAAAACCAACATTTTTCATAACGTATTCCTGCGAGGTGTGTGCTGTTTGTTCCAGGCCAGTTTCCTACTGGTTAGTCCTTCACATTACAAAATGCAGCTAAAGTCGCAAGTGAAATTAATCAATGATTGCCAGGCAATCAGTAACGTAACTAATTTTGCATAGCGGCAGCCGTCGCTGGCCCCCCGGAATACCCTAATAATTATCAGGGAATTTATATCGCGAAGGAAATATTTTCCGCCGCTATTTTATTGATCAGGATTATGGATTACGGCAGAAATTCGGTTGTTTTACTCTTGCTAAACAAACCGGTTAAATCCAGGCGTGGCGCGGGTTTGTGAGCCGTATGACGTTTATCGTATTTCTGATAGTGGCAGATCGGGAGAGGGGTAAAGCTAGGGGTTTTCGATATAAGTAGAGCGGAAAAATTAACCCGGCATCGCCTCGCTCCGCCGGGTGTTTCACTTTGTCGTTTAGCTCAATAGCGTAAACGCAATCATGCCGACAATCGCCCCGACGGTGCCGAGGATGGTTTCCATCATCGTCCAGGTCTTCAGCGTTTGCGCTTCGGTCGCGCCGGTAAACTTACCGAACAGCCAGAAGCCCGCGTCGTTAACGTGGCTGACGACAATAGAGCCGCCGGCGATGCAGATAGAGAGCGCCGCCATCTGCGCGCCGCTGTAGTGCAGCTGTTCGATAACCGGCATCACCAGCCCAACGGCCGTCAGACAGGCAACGGTCGCGGAGCCCTGAATAATACGCACCGCCGCCGCCAGCACGAAGCAGGTGATGGCAATCGGCAGGCCCATACCGGTCAACGCTTCGCCGAGGGCAGGACCGACGCCAGAGTCGACCAGCACCTGTTTGAACACGCCGCCCGCACCGATGACCAGCAGGATAATGCCCGCAGGCTGGAGCGCATGACCGCAAATCTCCATCACCCGATCTTTGGCCATCCCCTGACGTACCGCAAGGCCATAGATAGCCACCAGGCACGCCACCAGAATCGCGGTAAACGGATGGCCGATAAACTCAAACCATTCGTAGGCGGTAGAGCCTTCCGGCACAAAGCGCGCGGCGATGGTTTTCAGGCCAACCAGCACCAGCGGCAGCAGAATCAGCGACAGGCTGAAGCCGAATGACGGCATTTTGCCTTCGCCGAGGTGCGGCTCGCTAATATCGTCCGGAATATGCAGCTCAACGTAACGGCTGATAAAGTTACCCCACAGCGGTCCGGCGATAATCATCCCCGGGATCGCGGCGCACAGGCCAATCAGGATCATCCAGCCAAAGTCGGCGTGCATCTGCGAGGCCAGCAGCATCGGCGCGGGCCCCGGCAGCAGGAACGCGGCCGCAGCGGCTACGCCAGCAAACAGCGGGATCACCAGCTTCACCAGGTTGGTGCCGGTGTGGCGCGCCATTGAGAAAGCCACGCTGATCAGCAGCACGATCGCCACTTCGAAAAACAGCGGCAGCGCGCAGATAAGTCCGGCCAGGCCTATCGCATAGTGGGCGCGATTGTGGCCGAAAGATTTCAGCATCTTAACGGCAATCTGGTCGACCGCGCCGGTTTCATGCAGGATCTTACCGAACATAGCCCCCAGCGCGACGACGATAGCCAGAAAGCCCAGCGTGCCGCCCATGCCTTTTTCCATCGTCGCCGCGATCTTGTCCAACGGCATGCCGGAAAAAAGCCCTGCTCCAATAGAAACCACCATCAAAGCCACGAAGGCATGCATACGCGCCTTCATCACTAAAAACAGCAGCAGCAAAACGGAGCCGACTGCTGTTAAAACAAGCGTTAATGTACTCACTATTTACTGCCTTTGTTGATCACCTCAATGGTGCTGGCGACCACGCCTTCCAATGACTGGTCGATATCGACGATTAAAACATCGTTTTCATCCGCGCCCGGTTCCTGCAGCGTTTCAAACTGCGTGACCAGCATCTGAGTTTTAAAGAAGTGGCCTTTACGCGCCTTCAGACGTTGTTCGATAACCTCGAAGTCGCCTTTCAGGTAGATAAATGAGAGGTTCGGGTTACCTTTACGCAGGATGTCGCGGTAGCTCTTTTTCAGCGCGGAGCAGACAATCAGCGACACTTTATTGGTACGCTGCATGGCAAACGCGGCATCGTTCAGCGCCTGCAGCCACGGGGTGCGGTCATCGTCATTTAACGGTTCGCCGGAAGCCATCTTGTTGATGTTGCTGCGCGGATGCAGAAAGTCGCCGTCGAGAAACGCGGCGTGCAGTTGATGCGCCACTTCGCTGGCGACAGCGGATTTGCCGCTGCCGGAAACGCCCATCAGGACATAGATGTGGTGATCATGGTTAGTCGTGCTCAAAGCTTCCTCCCACTGGACACATACGCGCAGCCTGGCAGCGTTTAACGGCGTGGAATACTGGCGTACAGGTTAATTGTTACGGGTAACTGTTATCGGTAACATTGTCATGCCGGAGTTGTGGAGAAGCAATAACCATTCGTGCCAGATGTGAATATGTGTGATCTACTTCAAATTTGTCAGTTTAAATAGATCCGCCCGGTGACAATGTGAAACCTAAATCTAACATCTTAGGCGTCACCGCTTCACCGCGAATACGCGCCAGCAGACGTTCAGCACCAATCCGCCCCATCCGCTCGCGCGGCGTCAGCACGCTGGCCAGGCGCGGCTCCATCACCTGGCCGATATCGTGGCCGTGGAAACCGGCAATCGCCATATCGTCAGGGATTTTAAGCCCCAGCCGCTGGCACTCAAACGCCGCGCCGACCGCAAGGTCATCGTTGGTACAGAAAATGCCGTCAAGCTGCGGATATTCGCGACGCGCCTGGCGCATCAGCTCAATCCCCGATGAATAAGAGGAAGACTGCTCAACCATCACGCTGTAGGGCGTCATTCCGGCATCAAGCATCGCTTGCTCATACCCCTTCTGTTTGATGATAGTACGTTCATCAAGACGTGCGCCAAGATAGGCAACGTGACGGTGACCATGATTGATAATCGCCGCGGTCATCTGCCGGGCCGCTTCAAAGTTATCAAAGCCGACGGCGATATCGAGGCACGGCGACTGGCTGTCCATCAGCTCCACAACCGGGATACCCGCCACTTCAATCATCTTCAGGGTGCGCGGCGTATGGGTTCGTTCGGTAAGGATCAGGCCGTCAATGTTCCAGGAAAGCATGGATTCCAGGCGTTTTTCTTCCATTTCCGGCTTATAGCCGTAGTGCGCCAGCATCGTCTGGTAACCGAAAGAGTCGGTCACGCTTTCAATACCGCGCAGCACTTCTGAGAAAACCTGGTTAGTTAACGAGGGCAGCAGCACGCCAATAGCGCGGCTGGTGGCATTCGAGAGGATGTCGGGGGCGCGATTAGGAATATAACCCAGTTCATCGAGAGCAACGGCAATCTTGCCACGCAGCGCTTCGGAAACCTGTTCCGGGTTACGTAAGTAGCGACTGACCGTCATTTTGGTCACGCCGACAAGATCGGCTACATCCTGAAGTACGGGTCTTTTCTTTTTCATCGTCCTGACTGCGATCAACGGGGAAACATTTTCTCAGTTTATCACGGACAAAGCGCAACCTTCCCTAACATCAGGGAAGGTTGCGCAATTTATTTAGACCCGATCGGAGAACGATCAGACGGGCGGCAGATCGAACAGCAGAATTTCGCTATCGCCGTCGGCGTGTACGGAAATCGCCTGCTCGTCCCAAATGGCCAGGCCATCGCTGGTGGTGGCCTTCGTCCCGTTGATGGTGACTTCACCTTTCACCACCTGGATCCACACCCGCCGTTCAGCGGCAATCTGGTGCACCGACTGCTCATCTTTCAGCAGCGCCCAGCGGTACAGTTCCATATCCTGGTACACCTTCAGCGAACCTTCGCGGGCATCCGGCGACAGCACCAGCTGTTTGCCCTGCGCGGCGTCAAAGCGGCGCTGTTCGTAGCGCGGCGTGATGCCATTTTTTTCCGGCATAATCCAGATCTGGTACAGATGCAGTTTTTCCGTGTTGCTTGGGTTGTACTCCGAGTGACGAATCCCGGTACCCGCGCTCATGATCTGGAACTCACCCGCCGGCACCTGCTCTTTATTCCCCATGCTGTCCTGGTGCTCAACGGCCCCTTCCAGCACGTAGGTCAGGATTTCCATGTCCTTGTGCGGATGGGTACCGAAGCCCTGGCCTGCATCAATCACGTCGTCATTGATCACCCGCAGCGCCGAGAAGCCCATAAAGTTAGGGTCGTAATAGTTCGCGAAAGAGAAAGTATGCCAGGAATCCAGCCAGCCGTGGTTAGCGTGGCCGCGTTCGTTAGCTTTGCGTAAGTAGATCATGTTGCACCCCCGTATGTTTTCGATGGGATAAGTGTGGACCCAATCCCCTGGCGATCATAGAGGGTGAAAATTGACTCCTCTGTTCAAAAAATATGAACGAGTGCAGAGGAGCCATGAGGGCTTATCGGGTAAGGGTAATCGTAGCTGGAGATGGCTGTTCAAAGCCGCGTTCGAGGATCTCCAGATTCGTGAGAACGTCAGATTCCTTGACGAAATTTGGCTGACCGTTAACGAGGGTTTCATACAGCGAATCATAGACCCGCCCATAGTCGCCGGTTTCAAGCGGGATCTCTTCCCGTACGGTTTCGCCCGCCTCATTGACGTACTCCAGCAGACCAACCGTCTCGTCCGCGCCGAATCCCGGCTCGCCCGGCATAATATTGGCCTTCAGGCTGGTCTCCTGCTGGTCGATACCGTATTTAATAAACGACCCTTTATGACCATGGACGATGAATTTTGGATAGGGCAGCTTCACCAGATGGCTGGTTTTGACAATCGCCTTCAGGTTGCCGTAGAACAGCTGGGCCTCAAAGGTATCGTCCGGATTGGCCTTGTTACGCAGGCTACGGATGTCGTAAGAGACATGGTCCGGGCGACCGAACAGGGAGATAATTTGGTCCAGGGTATGGACGCCCAGGCCGTAAAACGTGCCGTCCTGAGGCAGGCCGGGTTTCCCTCCATCTACCGGGCGATAGTTGTCAAAATGGTTTTCAATCTCGACGATCTCGCCCAGCTTTCCGCTCTCAATCACTTTCTTCGTGGTCAGGAAGCAGGAGTCGAAGCGACGATTCTGGTACGGCGTGACCGTCAATCCCTTGCTTTTCGCCAGGGCGAATAGCGTTTTTGCCTCATCAAGGGTCGGGGTAAAGGGCTTTTCGACCAGTACATTTTTGCCCGCCTCCAGCGCCCGTTTGGCATAGGCAAAATGGCTGTCCGCGTGGGTGCACACAATCACCAGCTTGACCTGCGGATCGTTAAGCACTTCGTCGAGGTCGCTGGTGAAGTGAATATGCGAGTATACCGGTGCCTGTTCCTCTGGCTTTGCGCTGCGGCGAAAGATATGCGCCACGTGCCAGCGGTCTTTTCGGTGCAGGACATAGGGAAGATGGTAGCGGGTGGTGCTTTTGCCGAATCCAATAAATGCGCAGTGCAAAGTCATAACGCGGTCCTTTGTTAGGTCTCTGCTATTAACCATAGCGCAAGCTGGCTGCGAACTTAACCCCTTCAATAAGTGTGCCAAATTCTTAAATGTAAAATTTAACGCTCAAATTCATTGACCCTACGGCCTAAATTCTGGATAAGAGGGCCCTCGGGAAAAGAACGTTTTTTATCCAGCGCGTAGGAACATGACGCCGCATCGCGCTCGCCGTTTCCCAAAACACGATGACTAAAGGAGTAGCCATCTCGTTCGTATGGAAAGCAAGTATATCGCCCTGAATAGCGCCCTTCTCTTTTGGCTGCTTGGCCTGATGGCCTGGTGCTGCGAATCCACGTATCTGGCCTGGCTATCGGGCTCTTTCTCCTTGTCATCTTTCGTTTTTCATTTTCAATATCATCGGATTAACCATATGTTTAAAAAGAATAAAAACGTTGAAGCGACGCCACAGACGGTGGCTACGCCGGTACTCAACAGCGCATCCCCGTTAGCCGTTTCCCGCAAACCTGCCGCCACGGTTATCGCCAGCGGCATCCGCTTTGACGGCAATATTATCGCCGAGGGAGATGTCGATATTTACGGTACCGTAAGCGGCAATATCGACGCCGAAGAGAGCCAGATTAAGATTATGGCCGGAGGCCTGGTCGAGGGAAATATCACCTGCCGCGAGCTGATTATCGACGGCTGCATCCTCGGCCAGTGCCGCAGCGAGACGATTGAAATCGATAAGAACGGCCAGGTCACCGGCACGTTGGCCTACCGCACGCTGGCCATTAACAAGGGCGGCGTTTTTTCCGGCCAGGCAGAAGTGCTGCCGCCGGTCGCGGAAAAGAACAACGTGGTGGGATTCATCACAGATACCGCGGTAGAAACGAAAGAGAGAGCGGAAGCGCATACTGCCGAAGCGGCGCAGTAGCGTCTTCGGGTGCAGGCTGAAAAAAAAGCAAAAAAAAGCCAGCACCCGGCTGGCTAAAGTAATACTGGAAGCAATGTGAGCAATGTCGTGCTTTCAGGCTTTCCGCAAGGGTCTCCCTGAATGCAGAGCAATAATAATCATTCTCATTCGCAATTGTCCACCTCTTTTTGCAAAAAATAGGCGTTGCTCCCTTTTTTAAAGTCAGCGATCTTTAAGGGGACGATTAACCCAAAAAGGAAAATGAAGAATGAGCGACATAGTGATACGTCACGCCGAGCCACGGGATGCTGAACCTTTACGCCAGATAACTGCGCATCCGGAGGTCTATCACGACACGCTACAGCTCCCTCATCCTTCTATGGAAATGTGGCAGGAACGCCTGCTACCGAAACCCGGTAGCCGTCATCTGGTCGCGACAATCGACGAACAGGTGGTGGGCCACCTCAGGCTCAGCATCGAACCCAGCCCTCGTCGCAGCCACGTGGCGACCTTTGGCGTCAGCGTTGCCGCGCAGGCGCACGGCCGTGGCGTAGGCAGCGCGCTGATGCGAGAGATGATTAATCTCTGTGATAACTGGCTGCGCGTCGATCGTATTGAATTAACCGTGTTTACGGACAACCCATCCGCGATGGCGCTTTACCGCAAATTTGGCTTTATTGTAGAAGGGACCGGCAAGCAATACGCCCTGCGCAACGGCGAATATGTCGATGCCTACTTTATGGCGCGGCTGAAGGGGTGACGCTCAACTAACCCTCTCCCGGCAGGGAGAGGGTCGGAGTGAGGGTAAACCTAATACCCTGCCGTTAAATCATCCGGGGAACGCGGATCGGATGCGCCGTACAGCGTGCCGTCCGGGCCAACCATAATACTCTGGGTGCTGCCCATCGCCTCTTTCACCGCCACTTTCTGCCCTTTGCTCTCCAGCAGCTTCAGCGTATCCGGGCTAAATCCCTTCTCTACACGCAGTTCGTCCGGCAGCCATTGATGATGGAAGCGCGGGGCGTTGGTGGCTTCCGCGACGTTCATTCCGAAATCAATGGTATTCACCACCATCTGCAGGACGGTGGTGATAATGCGGCTGCCGCCGGGGCTACCGGTCACCAGCCAGGTTTTGCCATCTTTCACCACAATCGTTGGCGACATCGACGACAGCGGACGTTTTTTCGGCTCGACGGCGTTGGCGTCACCGCCCACCAGCCCGTAGACGTTTGGCACGCCGGGTTTAGCTGAGAAATCATCCATCTGATTATTCAGCAGAATGCCGGAGTTCCCCGCCACGATGCCGGTTCCAAAGGTCGTATTCAGCGTATAGGTCACGGCAACGGCGTTACCGTCCTTATCCACCACCGAGAAATGGGTAGTCTGATTGCTTTCATACGGCGCCAGCTTACCGGGGCGAATCTGGCTCGACGGCTTCGCCTTATTGATATCAATCTGCTCAGCAATCGATTTGGCGTACGCTTTGCTGGTCAGCGCCTGCCACGGCACCTTGACGAAGTCCGGATCGCCAAGGTATTCCGAACGGTCGGCATAGGCGTGCTTTTCGGCTTCCGCCATCACCTGCATGGCGTCGGCGCTGCCGAAGCCGTACTTATGCATATCGAAGTTTTCGAGGATATTCAGGATCTGCACGATATGAATGCCCCCGGACGATGGGGGCGGCATTGAGAACACCTGATAGCCGCGATACTCGCCGCTCACCGGCGTACGTTCGACCGCCTTGTAATTCGCCAGATCCGCTTTGGTGATAAGCCCGCCGTTATTCTTCATCTCAGCGGCAATCTGGTCGGCAATCGCGCCTTTATAGAAGGCATCCGGCCCCAGCTCGGCAATCAGCTCCAGGCTTTTCCCCAGCTGTTTTTGCACCAGCTTATCGCCCTTTTTCAGCGGCTCGCCGTTTTTCCAGAAGATAGCCCGGCTGTTGGCATGGTCGGGGATCACTTCGCTGCCGTAGGTTTTCAGGTCGTCGGCCAGCGCATCATTTACCGTGAAGCCCTCTTCGGCCAGCTTAATCGCCGGGCGAATCACTTTGTTGAGCGGCATCGTGCCGTATTTTTCCAGCGCGAGGGAGAAGCCGGCGACGGTGCCCGGCGTGCCGGAAGCCAGATGCGAGGTCAGCGATTTCTTGCTGTCCGGGTTGCCCTGATCGTCGAGAAACATATCCCGGGTGGCCTGTTCCGGGGCCATCTCGCGGAAGTCGATCGCCGTGGTATTACCGTCTTTGGTTCGCAGCATCATAAACCCGCCGCCGCCGATATTACCGGCCTGCGGATGGGTGACCGCCAGCGCGTAGCCCACCGCCACGGCGGCATCGACCGCGTTGCCGCCCTGACGCAGAATATCCACACCTACCTTCGTTGCCAGCGCGTCCACCGAGGCCACCATCCCCTGCTGAGCGCGGACCGGGTGAAATACATCTTCCTCTACGCCATAAGATACCGGCGGAGGGGCGGGATCTGCCGCGACGGTAAAACTGCCGCCCGCCAGCAACGCAGCGATGACCACCTGACGCCAGAGCGTTGTTTTTATCATTGTCATACTCCTGAATGATGTTTTTATTTACCCATAATCCTGGATGATAAGTCTTAAAAAATCATTGTTGCGCCGGAAAGGGAGTAAACTTAAGCGATCCCACGAAGTGAGGAGAGAACAATGAAAGCAATGTTATATCTGGCGGCGCTGCTGCCGCTGAGCGTCATGGCGCAGCCGATCAATATCGACAATAACCCCAATCAGCCGGGGTACGTGGTGCCCAGCCAGCAGCGAATGCAAAATCAGATGCAGACCCAGCAAATGCAGCAGCAAAACAATCTTAAGCAGAGTATTCAAAGCCAGTCGCGCGCGCAGCAGCAGCATCTTCAGACGCAGTTGAATAACGATCGGCAGCGGGTACAGCAGAATAACAATCTGACCCGTGAGCAGCCTCTCCCTAACACCAACGTTGGGATGCTGCAGCGCCAGACGACCCCGTAAGGGCCGCCTGACGCAGAAGCGGATTACGCCGGGAAGTTGGGGCCGATGACGTCAATCGCATCGGTGCAGATGCTGTCCACGCCCCAACGCAGCAGCTCGGCGGCGCGCTGCGGTTTGTTCACGGTATAGACCAGAATATGCAGGCCCGCGGCCTTCAGGCTCGCCACGCGCGCTTCATCCAGCAGCTTATGGTTGAGGTGAATAGAGACGCAGCCGAGACGCGCGGTCAGTTCGCGCCAGTCGTTGCGCCACTCATCCAGCAGCAGCCCGCGCGGCAGTTCGGGCACCGCCTCCTGCGCGGCTTCCAGCGCATCAACGTCAAACGATGAGAGCAGCGGCGGTGTCATTCCCTGCCACAGCTCACGCGCCGCCAGCGCCACCGCTTTGCCGGTCAGCGGCCCGGTGCCGGTGGTCGGTTTAATTTCGATATTGGCCATCATGCCGTGCTGACGGCAGCGGTCGGCCACCTCGCTCAGCAGCGGCAGCGGCTCGCCTTTGAACTCACCGCTGTACCAGCTGCCGGCATCCACTTTTAGCAGATCGTTCCACGCCAGTTCGCCCGCCACGCCCCAGCCGTTGCTGGTGCGTTCGAGATTGTCATCGTGCAGTAAAAAAATCTGCCCGTCTTTCGATAACTTAGCGTCAAACTCAATCATCGTATGGCCGTAACGAGCGCCGGTATCGATGGCCGCCAGGGTATTTTCCGGGGCCAGTTTACCGCCGCCGCGGTGGGCGACGATATGAGGATAAGGCCAGTGACTCATGCGCGTTGTCCTGTTTCACTATCAAAAAGATGCAGACTTTCCTGCGGCAGATGCAGCCACAGGGTGCTGCCCGCCTGCGGACGCTGCTGGTGCGGCAGCCGGACCACCAGCTTTTGCTCGCCCCAGCGCCCGTGGGCGAGGTTATCGGCACCTAAAATTTCCAGCGTATCCATCACCAGCGGTACGCCACCTTCCGCCTCGGAGCTTAATGCAAAATGTTCCGGACGGATACCCAGGGTCATCTTACGCCCGGCATAGCGGCGATGCTCGCTGTTGATGGGTAAAAGCATCCCGCCCTCAAGCTCGAAGCGGCTACCGTCGTCGCTGACCCGGCCTTCCAGCAGGTTCATTGCCGGGCTGCCGATAAAGCTCGCCACAAAGCGGCTGGCCGGTTTTTCGTAGACCTCGACCGGCGTACCAATCTGCTCGGCGATGCCTTTATTCATCACCATCACCCGCTGCGCGAGGGTCATGGCTTCCACCTGATCGTGCGTCACGTACAGCGAGGTGGTTTTCAGCCGACGGTGCAGCTGCTGCAGCTCCAGACGCATCTGCACGCGCAGTTTGGCATCGAGGTTGGAGAGCGGCTCATCAAACAGGAATACCGCCGGGTCGCGCACGATAGCCCGCCCCATCGCCACGCGCTGGCGCTGGCCGCCGGAGAGTTCGCGCGGACGGCGCTTCAGCAGGCCATCCAGCTCCAGAATGCGCGCCGCTTCCTGGACACGTTCGGCAATTAATCCTTTACCTAAACCGCGAATTTTCAGGCCCCACGCCATATTCTCTTCCACGCTCATATGCGGGTAGAGGGCGTAGTTCTGGAACACCATCGCAATACCGCGATCTTTCGGTTCCATTTCGGTGACGCGCTTGCGGTCGATCCAGATATCACCGCTGGTGACCCGCTCCAGGCCCGCCACCATGCGCAGCAGGGTTGATTTTCCGCAGCCCGAGGGACCCACCATCACAATAAATTCGCCGTCCGCGACGTCCAGCGTCAGCGGCTGGATCACCTGGGTTTTGCCATCCCAGCTTTTGGTTACTGCCTGTAGCTTAAGTCCTGCCATTTTATTTCTCACTATCCACTAAACCACGCACAAACGCGCGCTGCATGGCTAAAACGATGACAACCGGAGGAATCAGCGTGAGCAGCATCGCCGCCATCACCTGATTCCACTGCGTGGTACCCTGGCCGATGGCGATCATCCCTTTAATGCCCGCGACCGCCGTGCCGAGATTCACATCGGTAATGATCAGCAGCGGCCACAGATACTGGTTCCAGCCGTAGATAAAGGTGATGACGAACAGCGCCGCCAGGTTGGTTTTCGACAGCGGCAGCACGATGTCGCGGAAGAAGCGCATCGGCGACGCGCCGTCGATACGTGCGGCCTCTATCAGCTCGTCCGGCAGGGTCATAAAGAACTGGCGGAACAGGAAGGTGGCGGTCGCCGAGGCCATCAGCGGCAGCGTGAGCCCGGCATAGCTGTCGAGCATTTTCAGGTTGGCGATCACTTCCACCGTCGGGAAAATACGCACCTCAACCGGCAGCATCAGCGTGATGAAAATCATCCAGAAGAACAGGTTACGCAGCGGAAAACGAAACCAGACGATGGCGAAAGCGGAGAGCATCGAGACCGTAATTTTGCCTACCGTGATGCCGAAGGCCATGATGAAGCTGTTGAGCATCATTAGCCAGAACGGCGCGCTATTGGCCCCTACGCCGTTCACCCAAATAAATTTCATGTTTTCGAGCAGATGGCCGCCGGGAATCAGCGTCATCGGCGTATCAAAGACCGCTTTACTGTCCAGCGTCGCCGCGACAAAGGCGACATACAGCGGAAACAGAATGACCGCGATCCCTAAAATCAGCATGGTATGGCTGAAAATCGTCAGCCCGCGTCGATTCTCAATCATTGGTAGCGCACCTTTCGTTCAACGTAGCGGAACTGCACCACCGTCAGAATGATGACGAGGAACATCAGCACCACCGACTGGGCGGCGGAAGCGGAAAGGTCGAGCCCGGCAAAACCTTCACGATAGATCTTATAAATCAGCGTTGTCGTCGCCTGAACCGGCCCGCCGCCGGTTGCGGCATCGATAACCGGGAAGGTATCAAAGAAGGCGTATACCAGGTTCACCACCAGCAGGAAGAAGCTCACCGGGGCGATCAGCGGCAGCGCCAGCCTGAAGAAGCGGCGAACCGGGCCGGCGCCGTCAATCGCGGCGGCTTCTACCAGCGAGCGGGGAATAGATTGCAGCGCGGCGAAGAAGAACAGGAAGTTGTAACTAATCTGCTTCCAGACCGAGGCGAAAACCACAAGGAACATCGCCTGACCGCTGTTCTGCGCGTGGTTCCAGTCGTAGCCCATCTCACCGAGGAGATGCGTAATCAGCCCGCGTCCGGGGTTGAACAAGAAGATCCATAGCACCGCCGCCACCGCGGGCGCAACGGCATAGGGCAGGAGCATCAGCGTCTGATAAAAGCGGCTGCCGCGCACCACGTAATCCACCAGCGCGGCGAAAAACAGCGAGATCAGCAGGCCGCTGACGGTAACCATCGTGCTGAACTTAATGGTGGTCCAGAAGGAGTCCAGGTAGTACGGGTCCTGGAAGAGGGCTAAAAAGTTATCCAGGCCAACAAACTGGCTGGAGAGCCCAAACGGATCGACGCTCTGCAGTGAATACCACAGCGCTTCGCCCGCGGGCCAGATAAAAAAGATGACGGTGATAACCAGCTGCGGCGCGACCAGCACATAGGGCAGCCAACGCGAGCGGAACACCGGACGGGATGATGACATAGTTAAACTCTGAGTTGGTTTCCCCTCATCCCGGCCCTCTCCCTAAACGGGCGAGGATGAAAAGACGGCTCCGGGCGATCCCCTCTCCCCGACGGGGAGAGGGTGAGGGGCTGGCTATAAGATTACGACCTGGTTGACTGCTCGAAACGGCGCAGCAGCTGATTACCGCGCTCAACCGCGGCGTCCAGCGCCTGCTGAGGCGTTTTCTTCCCGGTCCATACGCTTTCCAGTTCTTCATCCACGATGGTACGAATCTGCGGCATATTGCCCAGGCGCAGACCTTTGGTGAACGGCAGCGGCGGCTTGTTCAGCATCTGGCGCGTCGCGATATCGGCACCGGGGTTCTTATCATAGAAGCCCTGTTCGCGGGTCAGGTTATAGGCGGCGGTGGTAATCGGCAGATAGCCGGTTTTCTGATGCCATTCGGCGGCGTTTTCCGGCTTAGTCAGGAAATCGAGGAATTTGGCGACGCCGGTATAGGTTTCTTTGTCTTTACCCTGCATCACCCACAGGCTGGCCCCGCCGATAATGGCGTTTTGCGGCGCGCCCTTCACGTCGGCGTCGTACGGCATCATCCCTACGCCATAGTTGAACTTCGCGTACTGGCGAATATCCGCGAGGGAGCCGGAAGAGGCGGTGGTAATGGCGCAGTCGCCGTTATAGAACTTCTCGGTGGATTCGTCTTTACGCCCGAAGTAGCTGAAGTCGCCTTTCTTGTTCAGTTCTTCGAGCAGAGCGATATGCTTCACCTGCTCCGGCTTGTTGAACTCCAGTACCGCATCGGTACCGTCGAAGCCGTTGTTTTTGGTCGCCACCGGCAGGCCGTGCCAGGCGCTGAAGTTTTCAATCTGAATCCAGCCCTGCCAGCCGCTGGCGTAGCCGCATTTCATCCCGGCGGCTTTCAGCTTCGCGGTATACGCCGCCAGATCCTGCCAGGTTTTCGGCGGCTGTTCCGGATCTAATCCGGCTTTTTTAAAGGCGTCTTTGTTGTAGTACAGCACCGGCGTGGAGCTGTTAAACGGCTGGGAGAGCAGATGGCCGGTTTTGGAGTCGGTGTAATATCCGGAGACGGTTGGCACGAACTGCGTTTCATCAAACTGAATGCCCGCATCGCTGAACACCTGATAGACCGGCTTAATCGCCTTCGAGGCCATCATCGTCGCGGTGCCGACTTCGTAAACCTGCAGAATAGCCGGCGCGTTGCCGGTACGGAAGGCGGCGATGCCGGCGCTCAGGCTCTGCTCATAGTTGCCTTTATACACCGGAACAATTTTGTAGTCCGGGTTGGCTGCGTTGAAACGTTGCGCCAGTGAATCAACTTCTTTCCCCAACTCCCCTTCCATCGAGTGCCAGAACGGGATAGTGGTTACCGCCAGGGCTTGTCCGGCAAATGCCAGGCTGAGCGCCAGTCCTAAAGCTGTATGTCGTAACGATATCATCGGTTATCTCTCTTGTTGTTCCGGATGCGCGATTTC
This sequence comes from Klebsiella sp. GW_Kp182, assembly GCF_040062275.1. Classification (NCBI taxonomy): domain Bacteria; kingdom Pseudomonadati; phylum Pseudomonadota; class Gammaproteobacteria; order Enterobacterales; family Enterobacteriaceae; genus Klebsiella; species Klebsiella sp. GW_Kp182. Next base: position 89,672 of record NZ_JBEAFQ010000043.1, read on the forward strand.
ACGCGTTTTATGTTCGCGGGGGTAACATGACATGCTCGAATGACAGAAAAATAACTATTGCATTACAAAAATATTACAATAAATTGGCAAAAACATGATGAAACGGTGAAAAAAAAGTGGCAGGGAAATGGCAAAGCGAAAAAGAGAGGTGGTGCAGGCTACAGATAAGCGGGGATCTGTAGTTAAATAGGGGGCGTTAAACAGCACTCTCCGGCGAGCCGTCATAAGGAAAAATATGAAGACGCTTCATAAACCTACCGAACGCGTTTTACTCATTCTGGAAACCTTAGCCAACGCAGACGGAATGACGCTTTCCGAGCTATCGCTCAAAACGGATATTTCGAAGGGAACCATTTTCCCGATCCTCAAATCGCTGCAGTACCGGAAATATATCAGCCACGACGATCGCAACGGCATATATACGCTGGGGATCTCGTGCGCGGTTCTGGCCAGCTCAACGGTGGAAAAAGAGTTCTGGCTGAAAACGATCAATAGCGAAATGCACGCGGTGGTCAATGAATGCAATGAAGTTTGCCAGCTCGGCATTCTGGATGACGCCTGGGTGCTCTATGTTGATAAAGTTCAGGGCGACCAAACCGTGCAGCTGGTCTCTAAGGTAGGGACTCGCCTTCCGGCGATCTGCTCTGCCCTGGGCAAGGCGCTGCTGCATAAGCACCGCGACGAAGAGATCCTGGAGCTCTATCCGCAGGGTTTTCCTTCCGTTACCGCCCGCAGCGTAACGAATATGGCTCAGCTTCGTCAGCAGCTGGAATGGGTCGCCGCCAACGGTTATGCCATGGACGATCGGGAAATCAACGACGATACCATCTGCTTTGCCGTCCCCCTGCTGCAGAAAGGCATTATTCTGGCGGCGATCAGCGTCTCATTGCCCTCTTTCCGCGCCAGCGATGAAAAAACGCAGCAGGTTATTCGCGCGTTAAAAGAGGCAAAGGGTCGTATCGAAAGCGTGCTGAATAAGCTGCCTGATATTAAAAATTACTGATTTATTCGCCCACGATGCCGTCGGAATTGTGATTACCCACACAATACCGATATTTAATGATCCGCCGTGACGCCCGTCTCTTCTGCATAATTCCCCATCTATTCATTGATTTAATCAATTATCCGCACGACTTTGGCGCCATTTGACTTCACGTCGATGGCGTGTTTACTTATGCTTAATCGCAAATACAAACAGTGTTTGTATATACGAACAACAAAGAGGTTGAATATGCAAAGTCGTTACATCACCCCGGCAATAACGGTTTTTGATGAGCAGGGCAGGCTGGATCCTGACGGAAATTTTCGCCTGTACGATTTTATTAAAAACAGCGTATCGGGATTTGTCGTCATGGGCAGTACCGGCGAGTTTTTCTCGCTGGATATGAAAACATCCCGTCAGATAATTCAAATGGCGGCAGAGTTCCCGCGCGAGGGAATAAAGGCCTATGCGGGTACCAGCCGCATGGATATTGACGAGTGCGTAGAGCTGGCAAACTATGCAGATGAGTGCGGGCTGGATGGCGTCATGATTATCAGCCCGTGGTACTTCCGCCTGACTGATGAAGGCATTTATACATTTTATAGCCAGATTGCCCGCCGCACCGCCGCCAAAATATTCATCTATAACTTTCCGGAGCGCACCGGCTATTCCGTCTCGCCGGAGGTCTGTTTACGACTCGCCAGCGAGTTCCCAAATATTGTCGGTCTTAAAGACACCATTCCGGACACCAATCACACGTCGCAGGTGATTCGCCAGGTAAAATCTGAACTACCGTATTTTGAAGTCTATGCCGGTTATGACAATAACTTCGCGCACAATGTCCTGGCGGGGGGCGATGGATGTATTGGCGGGTTATCCAATATTTGCCCTGAAATATTCCGCGACTGGATGCAGGCATTTAACGATAACGATATGCAGCAAATTTCGCGGTATCAGCAAAAAGTGGATAGGTTAATGGATATTTACGCGGTTAACGATCCGTTCATTCCAACATTTAAAAAAGCGTTACAGCTGCGCGGAATTATTCAGTCCGACCGCTGCACGCCACCGTTTAGCTCGCTCGCCACCTGCCAGACCGAAAGTATTCTGCGGATACTTTCCCGCGCTGGTATTGAAATTAATGCCTGACCCCCACGCGGAGGTATTATGAAAACCATCACAGCTTACGACAATCCGGCCCTCAATTCCGCGATTACCAAATCATGGAAGCGCCTGGTGCCACTGATGTTTATTTTGTACTTCATCGCCTTTATCGACAGGGTGAACGTGGGATTCGCCAAAGAGGCGATGCAGGTGGATATTGGGCTCTCCAATTCCGCCTTCGCCCTCGGCGCGGGGATCTTTTTCGCCGCCTATGCGCTGTTTGGTATTCCCGCTAACCTGATTCTGAATAAAATCGGCGCGCAAAAATGGTTAAGCATCACCACCGCGCTGTGGGGCGTTCTCTCTGCCCTCACCGGACTGGTGCAGACGGAAACCCAGTTTATTGTTCTGCGCTTTTTACTGGGGTTAGGCGAAGCCGGTTTTTATCCCGGTATTCTGCTGCTGGCCTCCATCTACTTTCCCAATAAAGTTCGCGCCTCCGTCGTCGGTATCTTCGTGCTCGGCGTGCCGCTGGCATTAACCTTAGGCTCGCCCATCTCCGGGGCGCTTCTGGAAATGCACGGCTTCCTCGGCAAACCCGGCTGGTTCTGGATGTTCTTTATCGAAGGCATTCCGGCGGTCATCATGGGGATCTTCGCCTGGTTCTGGCTTGATGATACGCCGGCCAAAGCGCGATTCCTGAACGACGAAGAGAAAAAAGCGCTGATTGCTCAGCTTCAGCAGGAGCAGCGGCAGACGGAAACCAGCAGCGTCGGCACCGCCCTGAAAAGCCTGAAAGTCTGGCACCTGGCGCTGATCTACGGCACCATCCAGATCAGCGTTTACGGGCTGATGTTCTTCCTGCCTTCGCAAGTCGCCTCGCTAATGGGCTCCACCCTCGGCTTTAAGGAGTCGCTGGTCGCCGCCATTCCGTGGGCCTGCTCCGCCGTCGGCGTCTATTACATTCCGCGTCTGGCGGACAAAATGCCGGCCCGTCGGGTGCTGATTTCAGTCATCTGTATGCTGGCGGCGGCGCTGGGGCTGTTTGTTTCTGCCTGGTCCGGCCCGGTACTCGCCATTGCCGCGCTCTCGCTGTCGGCCATCGGCTTCCTCTCAGTGCAACCTATCTTCTGGACTTTCCCGGCGCAGATTGTGTCAGGCTCGGCGCTGGCCGCCAGTATCGGCTTTTGCACCACCATGGGCGCATTTTGCAGCTTCCTCGCGCCGCTGATTCGCGTTGAGGTCGATGCCTTCTTCGGCAACGATTCGGCGGGTCTGGTCGCCCTGTCGCTCATCACCGTCTGCTGCGCGCTGCTGATTGCCGCCCTTGCCGGCAGAAAAGCGACAAACGGCGTCGCGGTCCCCCATCACTAAGTCCTGATGCGCTTATAACAAAGGATAATGAACATGCAGACCATCTTAAAAATTGACCCTACCGATAACCTGATCGTTGCGCTGCAGGACTTACGCAAAGAGCAGCGGGTTCACTGGAACGATGAAGCCTACGTTCTGCGTAGCGATGTCAAAGCCAAACATAAATTCGCCACCGAGGATATTGCGCCCGGCGATATCGTGTCGCTGTACGGCGTTCCGGTCGGCAAAGCGACGCGCCCCATCACCCGCGGCGAAGCCATTACCACTGAGAATATCAAACACTACGCGGCCCCGGTTTCGCTTGACGACGTCGCGCCCTATGACTGGCAGCAGCCGGATGTTTCCGCCTGGCAGCAGCGGACTTTCAAGGGCATAGTTCGCGAAGATGGCCGGGTCGCCACCGCGAACTACTGGCTGGTCATTCCGCTGGTATTCTGTGAAAACCGCAACGTTCAGCGCGTCACCGATGCGCTGAACGACGCCCTCGGCTACGCCAATAACGGCCTGAAAAATTTTGCTCGCCAGGTGACGTCGGCAGGAGCATTAAACGATACCCGGCATCTGCCCTTCCCGCATCTTGACGGCATCCGCTGTATTACCGTCAATTCCGGCTGCGGCGGCGCCACCTCGGACAGCATGACGATGTGCGACGTGCTGGCCGCCTATTCCGATCATCCCAACGTTCTTGGCGTGACGGTCTTTGCCCTCGGCTGTGAAAAAGCGCGGATTGTTGATTTCAACGCCGCGCTGGCGAAGCGCAACCCGAATTTCAACAAACCGATTATTTACTTCAGACAGCAGGACTGGAGTAGCGAAGAAAAAATGATGCAGGATGCGTTGACTGAAACCTATAACGCGATCCGCGAAGCCCCCGTCGCCGAGCGGCAGGACGTCCCGCTCTCCCACCTCAAAATCGGCGTGAAGTGCGGCGCTTCTGACGGGTTCTCGGGGATCAGCGCTAACCCGGCGATGGGCGAAGTGTCGGATCGTCTTGTCGCCCTCGGCGGCGCGTCGGGGCTGGCGGAATTCCCCGAGCTGTGCGGCGCTGAAGGGGATATCGTGCAACGCTGCGCGACCCGCGAGCTGAAAGAGAAGTTTTTGTCGCTGATGAAAAACTATGAGCATGTCGCGAACTTCTTCGGTACCACCATCGCCGATAATCCCAGCCCGGGAAACATTGCCGATGGGCTGATCACTGACGCCATCAAATCCGCCGGCGCGGCGAAAAAAGGCGGCAGAGCGCCGGTAAGCGCGGTATGCGACTACGCCGAACCGATGGGAGAAAGCGGCCTTTCGCTGGTCTGCACGCCGGGCAACGATGTGGACGCGGTAACGGGCCTGGTCGCGGCGGGGTGCAACGTGGTGATCTTCTCAACCGGGTTAGGTACGCCGACGGGGAACCCTATCGTTCCGGTGCTTAAGGTTTCAACCAACTCCGCGCTGGCGAAAAAGATGCCGGATATTATCGATTATGACTGCGGGCCGATTATCGAAGGCACGCCGCTGGCGGACATCGCCGACGGCCTGTTTGAGAAAATCATCGCCACCGCCAGTGGGACCTGGCGCACCAAAGCGGATGCGCTCGAACAGTATGATTTTATGCTGTGGAAACGCTCTCTGGAACTGTAGTAGCCAAGTAAAACGCCCGGCAGATGCCGGGCGTTTTGTCTTCACTACCCGCCCAGATAGGCGCTGCGTACCGCTTCATTCGCCAGCAGCGCGTCGCCGGTATCCTCAAGCACCACGTGGCCGTTTTCCAGCACGTAGCCGCGGTCGGCCAGCTTCAGCGCCTGGTTGGCGTTCTGCTCGACGAGGAAGATAGTCATCCCCTGCTCGCGCAGCTGTTCGATGGTATCGAAGATTTGCTGAATGATAATCGGCGCCAGACCGAGCGAAGGCTCATCCAGCAGCAGCAGGCGCGGCTGGCTCATCAGCGCGCGCCCGATAGCCAGCATCTGCTGCTCGCCGCCGGACATGGTGCCCGCCCGCTGAACCCGGCGCTCATGCAGGCGCGGAAACAGCTCATACACCCATTTGATGCGGGTCTGGAACTGGTCGCGGTCGGCAAAAAAACCGCCCATCGCCAGGTTCTCTTCCACCGTCATCCGCGAGAAAACGCGGCGCCCTTCCGGCACGATCGCCACCGCTTCGCGCATGATTTTCGCCGTCTGCCAGTCGGTAATATCTTTACCGTCGAAAACCACGCGGCCGCTGGAGGCGCGCGGGTCGCCGCACAGGGTACCCAGCAGCGTGGTTTTCCCCGCGCCGTTGGCGCCAATCAGGGTGACAATCTCTCCCTGATTGATATGCAGACTGACGTTGTGCAGCGCCTGGATTTTGCCGTAATGCGCGCTGACGTTGTCAAAAGATAACATCACTTTTTCCATCTTATGCGTCACCACCATTATGCTTCACCTAAATAGGCGCGGATCACGTCCGGGTTGTTGCGGATCTCTTCCGGCGTACCGTTGGCCAGCGGCGTGCCCTGGTTTACCACGTAAATACGATCGGAAATGCCCATCACCAGCTTCATATCGTGCTCAATCAGCAGGATGGTGGTGTTGTGATGGCTGCGCAGCTCGACGATTAGCTCGTCCAGCTCTTTGGTCTCTTTCGGGTTTAGCCCCGCCGCGGGCTCATCCAGCATCAGAATTTCCGGCTGGGTCACCATACAGCGGGCAATCTCCAGACGGCGCTGGTCACCGTAGGCCAGGTTACTGGCCTGCCGGTTGGCATGCTCAAGCAGGCCAATACGTTCAAGCCAGGTCGCGGCGCGGTCCAGCGCTTCGCTCTGGGCGCGGCGGAAGGACGGCGTCTTCAGCAGGCCGGAGAAAACCCCGGTTTTCAGCTGCTGATGCTGCGCCACCAGCAGGTTTTCAATCACCGTCATTTCGCGGAACAGACGCACGTGCTGGAACGTTCGCACTACGCCCATACGGGCAATCTGCTGGCCCGGCAGCCCTTCCAGATGCTGGTCGCGCAGCATAATGGTACCGCCGGTTGGCTTATAGAAACCGGTCAGACAGTTAAAAACGGTGGTTTTGCCCGCGCCGTTAGGGCCGATAAGCGAAACGATTTCCCGCTCGCGCAGCTCCAGCGACACGTTGTTGACCGCCAGCAGGCCGCCAAAACGCATCATCAGACCGTTTACGGATAATAATGGCTGACTCATGCCTGCTCTCCTTCTTTGGCCTGCCCATTTTTCAGCTTCAGCTGCGGACGGGTCATCGGCAGAAGCCCCTGCGGACGCCAGATCATCATCAGTACCATCAGCGCACCCAGCATCAGCATGCTGTATTCATTGAAATCACGCATCAGCTCGCGCGAGACCACCAGCAGAACCGCCGCCAGGATCACCGCGAACTGGGAGCCCATACCGCCGAGAACCACAATCGCCAGCACAAAGGCCGACTCGGCGAAGGTAAAGGATTCCGGGCTGACGAAGCCCTGACGGGCGGCGAACAGAGTGCCGGCAAAACCGGCAAACGCGGCGCTAATGGTAAAGGCGGTCAGCTTGATGCGCGTCGGGCTGAGGCCCAGCGAGCGGCAGGCAATCTCATCTTCACGCAGCGCTTCCCACGCGCGGCCCAGCGGCATACGCAGCAGGCGGTTAATCACGAACAGACTTAACACCACCAGCAGCAGAGCGACCAGGTAGAGGAAAATCACGCGATCGGAGGGATCGTACTTCACGCCGAAGAAGTTGCTGAACGTATCCCAGCCGCCTTCGCGGGCGCTGCGGCTAAATTCAAGGCCGAACAGCGTCGGTTTCGGGATCTGGCTGATGCCGTTCGGGCCACCGGTTATTTCGGTGTTGTTAAGCAGCAGGATGCGCACGATTTCGCCAAAGCCAAGCGTGACAATCGCCAGATAGTCGCCGCGCAGGCGCAGGACCGGGAAGCCAAGCAGGAAGCCCGCCGCCGCCGACACCAGCCCCGCCAGCGGCAGGCAGGTCCAGAAGCCCAGACCGTAATAGTGGTTCAGCAGCGCGAAGGTGTAGGCGCCGATGGCGTAGAAACCGCCGTAGCCCAGCACCAGCAGGCCGGAAAGCCCCACCACCACGTTAAGGCCCAGGCCGAGGATGATATAGATCATCGTCAGGGTAGCGATATCCACCGTCCCGCGCGACACCATAAACGGCCACGCCACGGCGATAACCAGCAGGGCGATCAGGAACAGCTTCTGTTTTACCGTCGAACCGTCGATAGCCGGCAGAATAAACTTCGGCCCGGAGACGTTCTTCATGGTTTTCTGGAAAATGGGACGCAGCAGCTGGAAGAAGAAAACCACTGCGGTACCGATATAGATCCACTGCCAGCGGATATCGGCGGCGGTATCCACCACCAGCTTCGTGCCGTCCAGCTCCAGCTGCACGCCCATAAAGACGCCCGCCAGGATAAAGAACATCACCGCGGACAGCAGCGCCATCGCAAAATGCATCGGTTTCATACTTTTTCTACCTCCGGACGGCCCAGGATACCGGTAGGCATCACCAGCAGAACCAGGATCAGCAGCGCGAAGGAGACCACGTCTTTATATTCCGTACTGAGATAGGCAGAAGAGAGCGCTTCGGCGATACCGAGGATCAGCCCGCCGATCATCGCCCCGGGAATGCTGCCGATGCCGCCCAACACCGCGGCGGTAAAGGCCTTCATCCCGGCCATAAAGCCGATGTACGGGTTGATTACGCCGTAGAACTGACCGAGCAGAACGCCGGCAACCGCCGCCATTGCCGCGCCGATCACAAACGTCAGCGCAATCACCCGGTCGGTGTTAATCCCGAGCAGGCTGGCCATTTTCAGGTCTTCAGCGCAGGCGCGGCAGGCGCGCCCCATGCGGGAATAGCGGATAAAGAGCGTCAGCGCCAGCATGGCGATAAACGTCACCACCCAGATAACCAGCTGCATGGTGGTGATAGTAGCGGTGAAGTTATCGCTGCTGCCTACCGTCCACTGGCCGTTGAACAGGCTCGGCAGCGCGACATCGCGCGAACCTTCCGTCAGGCTGACGTAGTTTTGCAGGAAGATGGACATCCCGATGGCGGAGATCAGCGCAATCAGGCGTTTTGAGCTGCGCACCGGCCGATAGGCCACGCGTTCGATACTCCAGCCGTAGGCGCTGGCAATCACGATAGCGCCGACGAATCCGGCGGCAACCAGCAGCCAGCTGGTATCGATACCCATCATCATCAGGGCGGCAATGATCATGAAGGAGACGTAGCTGCCAATCATATAGACCTCGCCGTGGGCGAAGTTGATCATGCCGATAATGCCGTACACCATGGTATAGCCGATGGCAATCAGCGCATAGGTGCTTCCCAGCGTGACGCCGTTAAACATCTGCTGCAGAAAATAGAGAAACTGCTCGGACATAAGGTAACCTTTTTCTACCCGCCCGCTTTGCACGGGCGGTGGGATAACTTGTCTTATGGCTTATTTCGCGAGGGTGGATGACCCGTCCGCGTGCCACTGGAAGACACCAAATTCAAATCCCTTCAAATCGCCTTTTTCGTCCCAATTCAGCGGCCCAATCACGGTTTTCGCGCCGTGAGCTTTTAGATCTTTGATTAAATCCAGCGGCTCCTGGCTTCCGGCCCGGTCCATCGCCTGCGCCAGCGACTGCACGGCGGCGTAGGTGATCCAGACATACGGACCACTCGGGTCTTTCTTCTCGGCTTTGAGCGCGTCAACGATAGCGCTGTTGGCCGGGTCCTGGTCATAGCGTTTTGGCATCGTCACCAGCATGCCTTCCGCCGCATCGCCCGCGATGTTGGACAGCGACGCGTTACCCACGCCTTCCGGGCCCATAAACACGGTTTTCAGGCCCACGGAGCGCGCCTGGCGCAGCATCTGGCCCATTTCCGGGTAGTAGCCGCCGTAGTAAACGAAGTCGATATTCTCTTTTTTCAGGCGCGCCAGCAGCGCGGAGAAGTCTTTTTCACCGGCGGTAATGCCGTCGAAGAAGACGATATTCGCGCCGCCTTTTTTCAGGCTCTCCTGGACAGAACGCGCAAGGCCTTCGCCGTACTGCTGCTTATCATGAATGATAGCAATACGCTGCGGCTTGACGGTTTCCATGATGTATTTTGCGGCGGTTGGCCCCTGCGAAGAGTCCAGACCGGCGGTACGCATGATGTACTGATAGCCGCGCTGGGTCAGCTCCGGGTTGGTCGCGCCCGGGGAGATCATCAGAATGCCTTCATCTTCATAGATATCGGATGCCGGCTGGGTGGAAGAAGAGCAGAGGTGGCCGATAACGTACTGAATGCCGTCATTGACGATTTTGTTCGCCACCGCAACGGCCTGTTTCGGGTCGCAGGCGTCATCGTACTCCACGGCAACCAGCTTATCGCCCTTGATGCCGCCCTGGGCATTAATATCTTTGATCGCCTGGCGCGCGCCGTTGAATTCCATATCGCCCCACTGGGCTACCGGGCCAGACATCGCGCCAACAACGGCGACCTTAATATCTTTGGCAAAAGCCGCCTGGGACATCGCCAGTGCGACTAACCCCGCGATAACCGTTTTCGCGTTCCTTTTCATGCTGCAGAACCCCGTTCGTGATGTGGTGTAAATATTTTGTATTTTTATGGTTAAAAAGCATTCTGTACTTTTATTAAACAACGCTACTTTTACCATTATCTTTAATGGTTTAGCGAGGTTTTTTGCCTGAATACAGAGTAAAATCTCTATTTTTCAGGCGATTAAGCAAAGATAATATTCTGTATTTGCTGGAAGATAAACAAAAAAAGTCCAGTAAACAGCATAAAATAACGATACATAAGGCGGAATAAAACGCTACATATCAGGTTAAAATTCTGCTTATTTTTCGATCCATGATGAATTGCTCTACCCTGCTCCTTCCAGGAAAACGAATCCCCTGATGAACAGGCAAAAAACGGCGCTCCGCCTGGCAGGGAATTTGGATACACTAACGCCTCTGTTTTGACTGGACCCTCGCGTATGAAACTGACCATTATTCGTTTACAGCACTTCAGCGATCAGGATCGCATCGACTTAGGTAAAATCTGGCCGTCGCAGGATCTTGCGGCGCTGGCTCTGGATGAAAGCCATCGTATTTATGCCGCCCGCTTCAATGAGCGCCTGCTGGCCGCGGTTCGCGTAACGCTAAACGGCGTTGAGGGCGAACTCAGCGCGCTGTGCGTGCGTGAAGTGACCCGCCGTCGCGGCGTCGGACAGTATTTAGTGGAAGAGGTGCTAAGGGATAACCCGGAAATCAGCAGCTGGCGCATCGCGGATGCCGACGCGGAAGACCGCGGCGTGATGGCGGCGTTTATGCAGGCGCTGGGCTTTAACGCGCAAAACGGCGGTTGGGTAAAAAAGCAATAAATCGGCGAAAGAAGGCTGAACATTCCCGGATTGCGGCGTAACGCCTTATCCGGGCTACAAAAAACCAGACCGCACCAGCCTGTAGCCCGGGTAAGCGCAGCGCGACCCGGGAAGAAACCGAACCAATGCATCAACCCCGGCGCATTCCCCGGGTTGCGGCGTAACGCCTTACCCGGGCTACAAAAAACCAGACCGCACCAGCCTGTAGCCCGGGTAAGCGCAGCGCG